>CAZLZY010000108.1:0-7429 GCA_964564075.1 uncultured Spirochaetales bacterium | reverse complement strand
AGAAGTTGGTAGAAGAGGCGAAGAGAGGTATCTATGATATGCTAGAACGTCTCCAGATCTCCCCAACTGCTTATGAAGAGCGATATTATATGGAGATGCTGCTTGGTCAGTGAAGAAAAAGGAACAGATCAATAAAGTCTGTTCTTTTTTTTTGCTTAGTCCTCTACAGAGAAACTGTGGATAGTTACCTGTCGGTAAAGCTGTCCTGGTTTCAATAGGGGAGAAAAGAAATTCTCATGGTTCATCGCATCTGGAAGTTCTCCAGCCTCTAGGCAGAGTGCTGTATGAGGATTCTCACTATCATGATTATCAGAGTAGAACTGTAATCCAGGTGCATCGGTTAAGACCTTCATGAATCTTCCTGATTCTGGGTCCCAAAGGGATGCTGCTTCCTGTACACCTTTTAGATCAGACATGACGAAATTATGATCATATCCTACAGGATCTGATTCTATCGATAGGATATCCTCTCCGATCTTCTTAGGCTTAGAGAAATCGAAGATCGTTCCTGCTACTGGAGATAACTCACCAGTAGGTACTTGATTGTTATCAATAGCAACAGTCTTTTCTGAGTTGATCTGAAGAAGTTGATCATAGATCTTCTTTTCCCCAGGTCTACCATTCAAATTCCAGTAGGTGTGATTGGTAAGACTGACAAAGGTCTTCTTGTCTGTAGCTGCCTCATAGAGGAAGAATAGTTCATTCTCTTCGGTCAAGGTGATCGTCAGTGCCACATCAAGAGTCCCAGGATATCCCTGGTCACCATCAGGACTTGTCAATGTCAGTTTCACTGATGCTCTCTTGTCATAACGAATAGGGAAAGCCTCCCAGATCCTGGAATTGAACCCATCAGGTCCTCCATGAAGTTGGAAATCATCATTGGTTGGGTTCAGCTGATAGGATTCTCCATCGATAGAGAAGGTACTCTTCCCGATCCTGTTGGCATATCGTCCGACAGTAGCTCCATGATAATCTGGCTGATTCAGATAGGCTTCTAGGTTATCATACCCTCTCGTAAGTTCTTCGATGTTCCCTTTCTTATCTGGTCCCTTGAAAGAGACAAGGTATGCTCCGTAGGTGATCACTTGCACAGAGTACCCATTAGAGTTCTCGATAGTGATAATATCGACGGCTTTCCCGTCTTTTGTCGTTCCGTATGGTTCTCTTGCTATTTTCATACTGAGTATCTTATGGTTTTCATCTCACTCGGTCAATAACTAGTGACAAGAGTACTCTTATTTGTTAGATTCTGCCTATGGAATGGAAAGCAAGTCACATATTAATCAAAGATAAAGCCCTAGCAACACGGCTTCTCACAAAGATCAAGAGCGGAGCAAGATTCGAAGCTCTTGCAAGAGATTTCTCTACCTGTCCGAGCAAGTCAAAGGGAGGGGATCTTGGATGGTTCGGTCCAGGTAAGATGGTACCAGCCTTCGAGCAGGCCTGTAGGAAGTTATCCGTAGGAAGGATCAGTGGGCTCGTGAGAACCCAGTTTGGGTATCATATCATCAAACTTACCGGCAAGAGATAATAGGTATCTTCAATTATCTACAGATCTGAACCTCTTTTGTGCCATAAGATCAGATCGAGTTACGTGTGCATACAAAAAACACCTATATCTTTAATCTTGCCGTATTGGTCATTCCTCCTCCTCTCATAAGCAGAAGTTACATAGTTGAAGAGATACCGAAGGATTCATTGAAGAACAGGACTAGATAGATCATGGAAAGAATCGGTGTCAGGTAGCTAAATGGTGCGATGAAGTGGACAAAGATCTTTTCTTGAGTATAATGCATGAACCCGTATACTGGATAAAAGGATCAAGAACTATGCACGGCACTGAGCTCTTCTCACAATTCGATCTCATCTCACTTATCTCTTTCGCTCTGATCACCACCTATACACCAGGGCCTAATAATATCAGCAGTGCCTCTATGGGGCTTAATTATGGGTATCAGAAGACTTTTAGATATCTTCTGGGGATATTTGCTGGGTTCTTCACGCTGATGATCGTATGTGCCTTCATATCTAAGACGGTATTACAGGTTATCCCTCAGGTGAAGCTAGTCCTACAGATCGTAGGATCCTTGTATATTGTATGGCTTGCCTATCATACTTTCATGGCGAACTATCAGTTCGAACAAGAGAGAGAGGCACCGTTAGGATTCTTTAACGGCTATATGCTGCAGCTACTAAACCCTAAGGCCCTCGTCTATGGGATTACCATCTATTCGACGTTCTTGAGTGAAGTGGACTATACTGCTGCTTTTTTAATCGTCTCTGCACTCATTTTCGCAGCATTGAGCTTCAGTGCTATTTCGGTATGGACACTATTCGGGGCATTCATCAGGAAGTTCATGAACAACCCTGTATTACGCCTCACGATAAACATCATACTCTCATTACTACTGCTCTATACTGCGGTGAGTATATCTGGGCTTATCTCCTAAGTAGGAATTTCTTGATTAGTTCTCCCTGATCTAGGATCACATGGGGAGCCCCCTCCAATATGATACTCGTTGCCTCTGGAAGTAGGGACCTGCTCCTCTTATTGGTAGCCATGGTATTCAGTAGGGCATCCTTGGTTCCCCCAACATAGAGAACAGGTGAGGAGATCGAACGGATCTGCTGATCTGTGAAGATCGGGAGTTGTTCAGTCACCGGGAGCATATGCTTACTGACCTGCATAGTGAAAGCCTCTACCTCCTCTGATATATCGACATCCCCTGATATGATCTTATTGATTCTCCGGTAACCTGGTTTTCCCAACAACAGCAAAGGTATGATCCTGAAGAGGAGGCTGATCCTTTGGGGAGCGTACCCTCCTGAGGTGATCAGACACAGATGTGTGACTCTCTGAGGATGATCTGAGGTATACTCACTTGCGATCGTGCTCCCTCATGACATACCACAGATAGAGAATATCTCTAATCCAAGTGAGTCGATCACCTCTTCGAGCCAGCTCAGAGTCTCTCTATTTGCCAGGGTCGGTCGCAAGGTACTGCTCAATCCAGGTTGACCTGGGATATCGATAAAATACAGATGGAAGTCATCTATCCACTCTCCGACATACCCTAATCATGATGCACTGTTACTTGAGGTCCCATGTTGCCAGTCTCGATGATATGGGTCTTCCCATATGTCTCAGATTCTATATAGCTTCTCTTGCAGGGAAAGGGGGCAGTTACTATAGATTGCTTCGACAGTCTCCCGTATCAGCTTCTTACCGAATTCATTCTTATATATCTCTTTCATCTATAGTACCTTTTATTCGATATAGGAGAATATCTTCATGATCTCAGAGATGAAGACTGGTGTCCCGTAGAGGACGAACCGTGCTTTTCCATCCTCTGGATTATAGATGAGGTCATAGCGTGCATTCCCCCAAGAGGGCTCTTTTGAGTTAAGTATAGCGATCAGGCTGTTCGATATCCTTGAAGCCTCTTCTGATTCCTTCTCATAAAACTCGACTACTGCAGAGACGGTTATCCTGTTCTTAGGTGCTGAATAGACTTGTTCTTGTTCGGCAACCTCTGAGAGTTCCCCGTGTGCGTATGCAATGAAATCGGCCTGGGCTACTTTCCATTCTCTACCGATCTTCTTACCGGTGATCTTTCCCTCTCTGATGAACCGTCTTACGGTCTTGGGGTGGAGTGTGAGCATCTGTGAGATCTCATCGACTGAATAGAATCTTTCATTCATAGTATGTTCCTTGAAATGGTTTAATAAGGAGTATTATGGAACTGAAATATAACAAAGTCAAGTAAAGAATCCATAATATGGTGCTTGACGGGAACAATAAGGAATATTACATGATATATATCTTGCTTCGCATACCCTCTACGAGTATGGTGTAGTGAATATTTTCCTTTGAGGCAGCACATGAACGATTCAATACAGCAGATGGGCACGAAAGAGTGGCTCTATCTCATCACCTTCTTAAACCCAGTTAGTGCACGCCTCTTAGGAATCCTGATCATCTTGGTGGGGTTACTGTTCATTGATGGTAGGGTGATCAAGCGTATCAGAGAAAAGAGTTAATGTAGAGTTGTTACGGTATCAGTCTAGGATCTTGTATCAGAGATGATGAACGGTTTATTGGTGAACGGATTGGTGATCCTAGCCGTATCTATCCCATAGACAGCCTTCAAGTTCTCAGTAGTCAACATCTCTTCAGGAGCACCATGTCCGTAGACCTCTCCCTCATGGAGTAGGATCACCTGGTCACTGAAGGATAGGGCAGAGTTCAGATCATGAAGGATACAGATGACGGTAAGGTCCTCTGTGAGTATCAGCTCCCTGAGCAGCTTCAAGATATCAAGCTGGTGTTTGGGGTCAAGATAGGTGGTAGGTTCATCTAAGGCCAAGATCTTTGGCTCCTGTGCCAATGCACGAGCTATGATGACTCTCTGGTATTCTCCACCTGAGAGCTCTGTGATCAGATGGTCTTTCAGATGGGTGATCGAGGTGAGTTTCATCACATTATCGATGACCTTGTTACTCCCTTCGATATTCCCTGAATCCTGTTTCCTGTGGGTATAACGACCAAGTTTGATCATATCCTCTACGGAGAACTGATAGGGGTTACGCTCATTCTGCGGTACCATACCGATCTCCTGAGATAGCTCCTGTCTGTTGAGAACAGTGATATCCTCTTCATTAAGATAGATGGTCTTCTTCGCTACTGGTAGAATCCGTAGGATCTGCTTGAGTAGTGTGGTCTTGCCTGAACCGTTAGGGCCCAAGATCGTGGTGAAGGTGTTCTTATCGATCGATGCTGCGATATGAGAGAGGATGGGAGTCTCTTCATGGTAGGACCATGAGAGATTCTCGATGCTGATCATGGAGTCTCTTCCCATTAGAATACCTCTTTTTTCTGGTTACGTAGTAGATAGATGAAGAATGGGGCACCAGTCATAGAGGTGATGATACCTACCGGTATCTCAGAGTTCTGTAATACCCCTCGAGCGATAGTATCGGCAAGAAGGGTGAATACCCCGCCGAGGATGACAGCAAGGGGGAGGAGTCGTTTATGCGTGGGACCAACGAGCATACGCACGATATGAGGGGTTACGAGCCCTACGAACCCGATGACTCCACTTATGGCAACAGCACTCGCGGTGAGTAGCGTAGAAAGGACTAAGAGGAAAATACGCGTCTTCTTGATCGAAAGCCCCAGGGACCTTGCAGACTCATCTCCGAGAAGAAGAAGATCCATCTCACGATGGTAGAAGAGCAGGATGATGATCCCGAGGATCATCACCGGGGATATGATCATGAGTTTCTCCCAGCTAGCTGAGGAGAAGGAGCCCATAGTCCAGAAGATGATATCTTCTAGCTGTTCTCGATTGAAGTACATACTCAAGGACATCATCGCAGAGAGCAAGAAGTTCATGGCCACACCTGACAAGAGCAGGGTGACTGAGTTCGACCTCATTCCTCCTGATAGGAGGTAGATGGTCGATGAGGCCCCGATCGCTCCGATGAATGCGAAGAGCGGTATCCCCCAGGAACCTGGTAGTAGGGTGAAGGCACCAATAAGTGCTCCGAAAGCTACACCGAAGGCGGCGCCTGAGGATACTCCGAGGATGAAGGGTTCTGCCATAGGGTTCCTGAAAAGGGCTTGGAACACGACACCGGAGGCAGCTAATGCCATACCTACGATGATCGCCGTTATGACTCTCGGGATCCTGATAGACTTGATGATGTAGATATAAGATCTACTCACCTCAGGTGCCTGATCACCGTGGATCAGGACCTTCACAGTTTCGCCGAGAGTGATATTAGCGGTCCCGAATGATATAGAGAGCAATGCAGCACATAGCAGTACGACTAGTCCGATGATGATCGAGAATGAGGCAGGTCTTGTCTTTATTGCTCTCTTTATATGTTTCATATATTCCTTAGAAGAGGTCCGGGTGGAAGATCTTTGCAAGAGCTAATGCCCCTTCTGCGTTTCTCACACCTTGCCTGTCTATCATGTTGTTATCAATGGCGTTGAGGTTACCTTCTACTACAGCTCTCAGGTCTTCATATCCAGAAGTGGATTCGAACATCTCAGGTGTTCCCCAATACTGTGAACAGATGATGATATCAGGGTCCTTCTCGATGATCTTCTCAAGGCTGTAGGACCAACCCTTCACATCCTCTGCGATGTTCTTTCCCCCTGCGATGGTGATGATATCATTGATGAAGGTATCTCCACCTGCTGTGAAGTCTCCCCACTCACCAAATCCGACTACATAGTAGACAGAAGGCTTTGGTTCATCCTTGATGGTCTCGGTGATCATAGCTATCGTAGCCTGCATCTCAGCGATCCAGATATCTGAAGTCTCTTCGACACGAAGGATCTTTCCTAGGTCCGCGATAGTTTCGTATACACCCTTCATCGAGTTGTCTGAATAGATACCTACGGTTGTGATACCTGCATCTTCAATCCTATCAAGAGTCCCTTTCTTCGTATGGGTAGAACCAATGACGAGGTCTGGCTCGAGTTCGATGATCGACTCAACATTCGGGTCACTGATAGATCCGACGGTAGCGATCTCGAAGACATCAACAGGATAGTCACAGTAGTCAGTCCTACCGACGAGATTATCACCGAGACCAAGTGCGAAGACTGCCTCTGTGATGTTAGGTCCGAGTGATACGATCCGTGAGATGTCTGCAGGGATTCGAACGAATCTCTGAAAGGAGTCGACAAAGACTGTGTCACTATCATGTTCGATCGTGGTGCTTTCGCTCACACCGTTTGCAAGAACGGGTGTAGCGATCATAGTGATGAGTGCTAAAACTAGTAACAGATTCTTTTTCATGTATATCTCCATGGTTAGATAGAGAACACAAGTAGAGGATTGCCTCGTAACTCATGCTCCGTGAGTTCTGACTGCACATACGTCAGTCATGGCAAGAATTAGCAGGTCTCCTGACTATGGACTTCCTGATCTCTGCATCCTTCCCATTCTCTTATGTGAGAGAACAGTGGAATCTCAATAAATTGAGACAGATCAGTTAACATTCCAATTACAGTGACGGGATCGTACGAGAATCTCACTCGTTTCCCTCTTAGCGGCTGTAAGCCGACTAAATCTTAGGTTTAAACTAATTCATCGGGTCCTGTCTGTCAATACCGGGGTTTCTTAGTTATAATAGGAATCCTAAACTACTGTTTGTGCTCCTAGGGGATTGGTAATGCGAAATTCAAGGATACTAGGTTCTCTCATCTTGATATTCCTACTCGTACTCCCATCAGCCTTCGGTGATGAGTCAGAAAAATATGAGATATCATTGAACGGGCTATCATTCATTTTTGATGAGCCCTACCAACAGATAGCAGCACAACATATCGCAGACCTTGATACGATCCTCGAGACCTATCGAGATATCATGGGAACGAAGAGGAACTTTGAATGGCCAGTCCTTCTTGAAG
>CAZLZY010000107.1:0-7470 GCA_964564075.1 uncultured Spirochaetales bacterium | reverse complement strand
ACGGCTGTTCTCGGATACCGAATTCAGCAGAAAGTCTCTGAAGCTCACAAGATCCATTTCGACCACAGGTCAGACATGAGTTCGGGTGAGTTGAAAGGATCAACTCAAGAACGGTCTTTCTGATCTGATGAAGTTCAGGATCATGAGTGATGATACTCATACCTTCTGCTACTGGAGTAGCACAAGCACGAACCATCTTTGGTGAATTCTCTAGTTTTACCACGCAGATACCGCATGCAGCCCATGCTGGTAGGTCTGGGTGATAACAGAGAGTTGGAATATTCACATTAACCATCTTAGCAGCAGCAAGCAGAGTGTAATCTGCAGGTACTTCTACCGGGTTACCGTTTATTTTCATTTGTACAGTACTCAACTGTTTCCTCCTTGGCATCTACGTTCTAACGAACGAAGACTGCTCCGAATTTACATGTTTCGAGACAAACACCGCATTTGATACAGAGTTCGGGATCGATTCTATGAAGTTGACGTCTCTCACCTATGATCGCATCAACCGGACATTTTCTTGCACAAGCTGTACATCCAATACATTTATCAGCAAGGATGTTGTAAGAGATAAGTTCTTTACACTTTCCAGCGGGACATCTCTTATCTTTGATATGAGCAAGATACTCTTTTTCAAAATAGTGAAGAGTTGACAGGATAGGGTTTGGTGCAGTCTGACCAAGTCCGCATAGTGAAGCTTTCTTCATTGCAGCACCAATCTCTTTCATCTTATCAATATCTTCCATCTCTCCGTCACCCTTGGTGATCTTATCTAGAAGATTATAGAGAGATCGTCCACCGATCCTACAAGGAGAACATTTACCACATGATTCATCTACAGAGAATCCAAGATAGAATTTAGTGATGTCGACGATACAGTCGTCTTCATCCATAACGATCATTCCACCTGATCCCATCATAGAACCAAGACCAGTCAAGGAAGCGTAGTCAATTGGTAGATCAAGGTATTCTTTAGTGATCACACCCCCAGAAGGTCCACCAGTCTGTACTGCTTTGAACTCTCTATCATTAGCGATACCACCACCGATATCGAAGATGATCTCTCGAAGAGTCGTTCCCATTGGGACCTCTACGAGACCAGAGTTTCTGATCTTACCGGTAAGAGCGAATACTTTTGTACCCTTTGAGTCTTCAGTACCGATCTTTGAGAACCATTCTCCACCCTTTAAGAGGATGACTGGGATGTTCGCCCATGTCTCAACATTGTTGATGACAGTAGGTTGACCCCAGAGTCCTTTGACAGCAGGGAAAGGAGGTCTTGGTCTTGGCATACCTCTCTCACCTTCGATTGACGCAAGAAGAGCTGTCTCCTCACCACAAACGAATGCGCCGGCACCGAGTCTGATCTCGATATCGAATGCAAAACCACTTCCTAGGATATCTTCTCCGAGAAGACCATATTCTCTAGACTGGGCCATAGCGATCTCGAGTCTTTTGATCGCAAGTGGGTATTCAGCTCGAATATAGATATATCCCTTTGATGCTCCACAGGTATAACCTGCGATAGTCATTGATTCTAAGATCGAGTGTGGGTCACCTTCAAGTGTAGATCTGTCCATGTAGGCACCGGGGTCTCCCTCATCTGCATTACATACGACATATTTTTCATCATCTTCGACCTGCTTGGTAAAGTTCCACTTCATCCAGGATGGGAAACCTGCCCCACCACGTCCTCGTAGACCTGACACTTTAAGTTCATTGATGACATCATCAGGTGTCATTTCGAACAGGGCCTTCTCCAATGCTGCATAACCTTCACGAGCGATATACTCGTCAATGTTCTCAGGATTAATGAAACCACAGTTTCTCAATACGATCCTGAACTGCTTCTGGTAGAAATCGATATCTTCGATCTTAGCATGTTTCTTACTTTCATTCTTATTATAGAGGAGTCTCTTGAGTTCTCGACCCTTAACAATATGTTCACTGACAAGTTCTTTCGCATCTTCAGGTTTGACCTGAACATAGAAAGAATCTTCAGGAAGGATCTTTACGATCGGTCCCTGTTCACAGAATCCAAAACAACCAGTCTTGATGATCTGTACTTCGTCTGCAACACCCTGAATCTCACATTCAGAGACTAGGTTCTTATAGATACGATCTGCTCCGGCTGATTCACAACCTGTACCACCGCAGACAAGTATATAGTTTCTTAATGCCATTATTTGCCTCCAACATTAAAAATATCGGCTGCTGGTCGATCAAAGACATGATCAGAGACCATATGCTTGTGCATGACGTGATCCTTAATGATCTTCTTTGCCACTTCTGCATCAACCTTTCCGTAGATGACATTAGGCATGCCTTCTACGATGACTTCTACTGTAGGTTCTACATAACAGAGTCCCATACAGCCTGTCTGTGTGACAGCAACATTATCTAAATTAAAATCATCAATAGCTGCAAGGAATCCGTCTAAAGCTTGTTTTGCTCCAGCAGCGATTCCACAAGTCCCCATACCAACGACGATTTGTGCAGTCTTACCTTCTACATCACGTTTTCTCAACGCGCTCTTCTTCTCTTCTCGAAGTTTTCTTAAATCTTCAAGTGTCAACTTTGCCATGTAAGTGGCCTCCTTCTTGTTTATCGGTTCTTCCGCAACTCTTCTAAATCTTCATCCTGTGATTTGATGAAATCCCGCAACATGATCAGTGACTGACCCATGGAGAGATCTCCAAGAATATCAATCAACTCATTTCTATGCAGCTCGTATTCATCATTTCCTGTATCCCGAGATAGCGCATAGTGTATATGCATCTCAAAATCACCAGGATAGGTCAATGCAGCAAAGAACGTTGAGGGGATGTTCCCGACCGGCGGTGTGTCAATATGGTCAGTAGGAAAGGAGAACATGATCTCAGTCCCTTCACCTTTCACCGATTCTATCGATGAAGACCCATCTGACAGATTCACAGCCTGTTCTAAGAATGGTATCCCTAATCCAACTCTTCTCTTGGTGTGTTTCACACCATCGGTATAGAATGGATCTCGTATACGTTCCAACTCTGATTCACTCATGCCCTTCCCATTATCAATCACCCTACAGGTAAATGAAGTATTGGTATCCTTTACTGCTATAGTTATAACACGTGAATGTGCCTCTATAGCATTCTGGATTATGTCCAGCAGGAAGTTGCAGATTGATTCATGCATGACGCTTAGTTGAACTTAGAAATAATTCCAGGAAGCTGATCTTTAGTAACTTTACCGAAGACCTCTTCACCAACAACTAACACTGGGGCTAAACCACAGCATCCAACACAACGAACAGCCTCGATGGAGAATTTCCCATCTTTAGTGACTTCATTCGTCTTGATTCCCAAAAGACTCTCAATCTCTTCGACAAGGCCATCACCACCCTTAAGGTAGCAAGCAGTTCCCATACAAACCTGAATATTATAGTCGCCAGGCTTAGTGAGCTTGAAGAAATGGTAGAATGTGATTACCCCATAGATCTTAGCTAGGGGTACCTTGATCATCTCAGAAACTTTATCGGCAGCATCACGAGGAATAAATCCAAATTCCTCTTGAACCTTGTGTAGGATCATGATCAGATTGCCGGGTTTCTCTTTCCATTCCATGATGAACTTCGTGAGCTCATCAGAAAACTTTATAGTATCGTTTTTAACAGACATGGAACCTCCGAATCCCAATTAAGGTCATTGTTTGGCAAAGCATAGATTAATTAACTTATTTATTCAATAAAGATCTTAGTGTATGATATAAAAAAACATGTTGATTTTATTAATTTTTTTTATTATAGTTAATGTGAACAGATTCACTTATTAAAGGCGGTTATTATGCACGGCGACATGATTATTAGAATCACTAAGTATTACCGTATTCTACACAAACTCAAATCATTAGGATTAGAGCGTGTTTTCGCGAATAATCTCGGTGATGCAGCTGGTGTGAATGCAACCGTTGTTCGAAAGGATTTCTCACTGTTAAAGATCATTGGACAGAAACGAGGCGGATATGAGATCAACAATCTTATTGCAAGCCTTGATAAGATACTGGGAAAAGATAAACCTCAGGATGCTATCATCGTAGGCTGTGGCAGGATCGGTGGAGCTCTCATGCGTTATCGAGGTTTCGCTAGTGATGGGATCAAGATCGTTGCGGGACTCGATATCAACACACATGTATGTGATGACCAAGAGTGCCCGATACCTATCTATCCTCTAGATCAGCTTGAAGATATCGTCAAGAAGAAGAACATCCAGGTAGCTATCCTGACCGTTCCTGAACAGGAAGCTTCAGAACTGTTTAGAAGATTGTGTGCAGCAGGGGTCCGTGGGTTCCTTAACTTCACTCCGATCGGCTTGAAAGCATCGAAGGATGAAGATGACAAACAGATCATCATCCATAATGTGAATATTGCACTAGAACTAGAACAGATCTTCTATGAGTTGAATATCTCAGACAACCATATGCTCTAAGGAGCCGTTAGCATCAATAGAAGGGGAAAATGGTCAGAGACCCCTCTCATCTTATATCGTGACCATGAATCAGGATGCCCCGCAGAATCTGTGAGGGCATCTGTCATATATACTCCTACAGTTCCCAACTCAAACCCGCTCTCATCGAAGAGACCACTACTACAGAGAAGATGGTCGAACTGATACCATTCTTCATCATACCGATAAGAGCCTGTATTAACTTCAGCTGAACCCCAGAAATCATACAGAGTAGAGCCCGCAACGAGGGAGGGATCACCGCTGACAAGAAGTCTCCCATCGATCAGATCAGGATCAGAGATCTCATAGATGGCACTACTTCCCTTCGGAGAATCCTTCACACTCGTATTAAGGTCCCCTCCACAGATGATAAGTGACCTTGGATGCTCTACTAATTCAGAGGATATCTGATGAGCCAGAAGCCTTGCAGAGAAGACACGGGCCTTTTCAGTCTCTATGACCCCTCCGATCCTCGACTTCCAATGATTGATGAACAGGACAACCCTCTCATCCTGTATATCGATCACGGCCTGTAGTATCGACCTATTCAGAGGATATATAGAGGAGGCCGGGCTATGGGTCTTCACTTCAGTGATGGGGAATCTACTCAGGATCCCGCATTGGATCGCTGAAGCCTCATCTTCTGTCGAAGCATGATAGGGGAATCTCAATAGGTTACCCATATCCTTTAGAACATCCTCCCCCTCGATCTCTTGTAACATGATGATATCGGCACCACTATCTCTTATGATATCAGTGAGGACTCTGAGACGAGTATGATAGGCGGCCTGGTCCCAATCACTTCTAGAGGGATCATATTCAAGATACTCATCTCCATCATCCTTACCATCAAAGAGATTCTCAACATTCCAGGACATAATAAGGATCTCTTCAGATGCATCTTCACAGCCACTGAGCATACAGCCGAGGGCAAAGAGAGAGAGGATCAGGATAACAGGTATGATCTTATAGCTCATATGGTAGATAAACAGCATTATCGCCCATTTGATTCAATGATCGAACATTATTGGCAAAGACCTCTTTGCGGTGTATTATAGGTTCATCAATTATATTAATGAGGGGTGTATCATGGATCGAGTAATCATATCTTCAGACTCAGCACCTGCAGCTGCAGGTCCCTATTCTCAGGCAGTAAAGACAGGGAATCTGGTATTCTGTTCAGGACAGATCCCCATAGACCCTGCAACTGGGAAATTTGTCGAAGGTGGGATCGAGGTACAGACCGCTCAATGCTTAGACAACCTAAAAGCAGTCCTGCTTGAGGCTGGTAGTGCATTGGAACAGGCAGTGAAGGTCAAGATCTATCTGACTGATATGGGTGATTTCTCTATAGTCAACGGTATCTATGCCGGTTATTTCACTGACGAACCACCTGCAAGACTCTGTGTAGAGGTCTCTGCTCTTCCGTTAGGTGCAAAGGTCGAGATCGAAGCTATCAGCATCCTTGACTGATGACAAGGGATCAAGCTGCTATCCGGCAGCTTGATCTCAGCCTATCCTCTCATGATCTGATATGAGAAATAGAAACAGGCTAGAGCATCATCATAGTCGAATGAGTCTATGAGATCATCAGTGCTTAAGATCGCTAGACGTATCGATTCTTTGACACCTTTCAACTTCTTATCCTGCACAGCTTCTATACACCATCGTACCAGCTCAGACCAATCTTCATTACCAAACCATGCATTGATCTGTGTATAAGATTCAAAGACCTCATTCGTATCCCGGGCATCCTCTAAGAATTCACGAAGACCTTTCCCCTGTTGGGTGTTCCTTCCCTGATAGATATCAGCTAAGGAGGGGTTGAAGTTCATGATCTTTGCATACAAAGAATAGATCGTCTGCCGATACGTCTTAGATCTCCCCTTCTCAAGAGGTCTGAACAGTCCCTCCTTGAAGAGAGAATTCACATCCATATTCTTTAGCGCGATGATGTAGTTCATCTGCACCCAGATTTGATTATCAAGGGTAAGCAGTTCCTTTACCTCTCCTACTATATCCTTATTGCCGATCCTCCCGAGAGCCTTAGCAGCATTCGAACGATAGCGAGGATTCTCATAGGTATTGAATATCGTAAGGAGGGCCGCAGAACTATCTTCATTCTTATAGGCACCAAGTGCAAAGATAGCTTCCAACTGATGATAGGAATCGGGATCGAGAGCTATATCAATCAAGGGCTTCTGCAATGATGGCCTTCGGTGATGAAATAGAGACTGGATCACTGGTGTCTTATCTGAGGAGAGTGGAGAGGCTATGAGTTTTTTGATCTCCTCAGTAGCCATACCGTTGGCATTGTCACTGATAGCGAAGAGTACTGTCTTCTTCTTGATAGGATTCTTGATCTTCTCTAATCGTGAGATATCAACATAAGCTTTCAAGCCCTGAAAGGAGAAGAGCATACTAGCAGATGTAGTCGCATCACCCTCATCCTCTTTGATATGAAAGGTAAGTAACAGCATGAGGAAAGTGATGAAGATAGTGAAACCGAACAATAGGAGATGATTGTTCCCGATCGGGATCGTGACCCACTGAGTAAAATGCTTAGTTCCGATATCAATGAGGACACCACCAGAGACTCCACTGATCAGTGAGATGATAGCGATGACGAAATTACTCATCGTATTATATACGAACCCCTCATCTTCAGGGATCTGAAGGAGAAACAGCCTGCTTATGAAAAGATTATTGGAAAAGAGGAAGAAACTTGTCACAAAGCCTAGGGAGAAGACGACAACGGGGGAGATGGTTACGGGGATGAGTATCCATCCTAGAAGACAGACGAGTAGGATCATTCCACCAACGAGGAGAAAAGGTCTGCTTCCCATCTTGTCGCCGACAGCCTTCGTATACATACTCGCAAGAACATATGATATTCCGGTAAGAGCTGAATAGAGTATGACTATATAATTGGCCATACCAAACTCTTTTCTTAAGAAAGGGATGATCAGGCCTAAGAGCACGAACA
>CAZLZY010000106.1:0-7500 GCA_964564075.1 uncultured Spirochaetales bacterium | reverse complement strand
TCCCGAACGAAGCGGGCCGAAGACCGAGAAGAGCAGCTTCCATTCGTTCGATCTTACCTTCGAGCTCTGAGAATCTCTTGAATGCATTTTCTCCGTTAGCTTTCTTGATATTATCCTTAGCTTTCTTCTGTTCTGTAGCATGAAGTGATCTCTGAACAAGGATCTTATGTTTCTGTCGAACACTCTGTAGCTTCTCTTCAAGTTCGATGATGTTTGATTTACACTCTTCGATGAGATTGACATATTGGTCTAGATCATCTCTGAGGCCTTCAGTATCGCTGTCAGCTCGTTTCTTCTCGACTAAAGCTTCTCGTGCAAGATCATCACGATTCTTGCTGATAGCTAGTTCCGCTCGACTCTGCCATCTATTCACTCGAGCATCAAGTTCTTTAAGTTCTCGTTCAGTCTTTGTCTTTGTAGCCATCTTTGCGGCACAGGATGATTTAAGATCAATAAGGGTATCTTCCATTTCCTGCATCATAAGTCGAATCATCTTTTCTGGATTCTCTGCCTTATCTAACATTGTGTTGATATTAGCATTTACGATATCTTTGAATCTTGTAAAAACTCCCATATATTCCTCCTAGAAAGGGTAGTATGCTTTTTGCACTTATACAAGATATAAAGCAACTATCGTGCCAAATTTCTATTAACGAATTACGACGTTATACGTAGGTATATGATATCATACTAGAGTTCTTGTGGTAAATACTACCATCTGGTGGTATGATACACCATGGTTAGAATAGAAGAACTGAGAAGAAATACTCCTCTTGGAGAATCAGAAGCATTCATCAATTTTCAGCAGGAGTTGAGTCTTGCAGCGAAAGTCGATAGGTCAGTGTTAGTGATCGGTGAACGGGGAAGCGGAAAAGAGCTTGCAGCCTCCCGACTTCACTATCTTTCTCCTAGATGGCAGAACCCTTTTGTTGCTATAAACTGTGCTGCTTTACCACAGAGTCTTATTGAGACAGAACTCTTCGGACATGAGGCTGGTGCCTATACCGGAGCGACTAAGATGAGAAAGGGGAGATTCGAAGAGGCGAATTCCGGTACGCTCTTCTTAGATGAGATAGGGTTGATCCCTTTAGAGGTTCAAGAGAAGATCTTACGAGTCGTAGAATATGGATCCTTCGAACGGGTAGGTTCCTCAAAGACTATCGAGGTCGATGTTCGTATCATCGGAGCTACGAATGCTGATCTTCTAGCTCTTTGTAAAGAGGGAAAGTTCAAGCAGGACCTTCTCGACCGGTTATCCTTCGAAGTACTATTCCTCCCTCCACTACGTGATCGTGGAGATGATATCCTTCTACTTGCAAGCTACTTTGCTGCTAAGATGGCATTCGAATGTGGGAAGGAGCATGATCCGAGCTTCTCAGATGAGTTAGTTGATAAGATGCTCTCCTATGGGTGGCCAGGGAATATCAGGGAGTTGAAGAATACGATAGAGAGAGCCGTCTACCGAACAGAGGAGGATCTGATCACCGATCTAGTTCTTGATCCCTTCAAGAACCCCTTCAAGAGTGAGAAGGTCATCGAGCCTGATGATCATGCACAGATCTTCTCGAACTTCGAACTTGAAGAGTATCAGAGTGTGAAGGAGCAGGTGGATATATCGTTTATCAGGAAGGCGCTGTATCGGGCAGGTCAGAATCAGAGGCGGGCAGCACAGATGCTTGACTTGACCTATGATCAGTTTCGTGGATTGTATCGGAAGTATAAAGAGCTACTTTGACAAGAAAAAGGCAGATGTCTTCACATCTGCCGTATAGCTATTAGAGGGGGGCTTAGGTATGGTAGAATTTACTGTCCCAATTATGTTCATGGAACGAGTAATTGTAGCTCTTATGGGTAGCAGGCTCAACAGGGATAAGTAGAGCAACTAGGGCGTAGATCGCAGCTAGTGGGAAGAATCCTGATAAGACAAGGATCACAATACAGATAGTCCGTACGATCCCTACCGACACTTCCAACCAATCAGCGAGTCCCTGGCAGACACCCCAGATGATACCATTTCGCGATCTGTATAATCTTTTTCTTGTTGCTGTATGTCTCATGGTATTCTCCTTATTCATATTTTCTTTGAATGATCGTTTCCAGATTCTCAACTCGTTTCTGGAGTTTTCTTACCGTATTGGCAAGTGAATCAATGACCTCGAAGGTCTTCGAATCGCCTTTGTTCGCTCGTTCATGACTCTGTTGCATCTTTAATGTGATGAGCTTTGTCAGGGAGATGACAGGGAGCCCCACCGTGATGAACAGGATGATAATGGTTTGGCTGAACATTATTTCTTAGCTGCCTTTTTCTTCTTCAGTGTTGCGAGTTCTGCCTCGATCGCTTCGTCATGTTCCAGGTTGAAGAATGCATCTTCTTTGAGTGGGTCGTTTCCGAATCCAGCTACTTCAGCTTCAGCTTCCATCTGTTCGATCTTGTTCTCTAGCTCAGAGAATCTTCTAAACGCCTCATTACCAGAAGCCTCTTTGATCTTCTCTCGTGCGATGATGGTCTCTTGTGCATGGATACCTCGTTGAATAAGGATCCTCTGTTTGTCTTTGACTGTCTGGAGTTTCTCTTCAAGTTTAAGAGTGTTCCCTTTGCATTCGCTGATGATAGAATCGATCTTTGTCAGGTGTTCGGTCAATGCGTTGACACTTTTCTCTGCTCGTTGCTTCTCAACAAGAGCTTCTCTTGCCAACTCATCTTTACCTTTATCGACTGCAAGTTCTGCACGATTGACCCAACGATTCATCACTGATGTAAGCTCTTTGAGCTCTCCGGCTACCTGAGTCTTCTCTGCGATCTTTGCCGCACAGGAAGCTTTCAACTCTACGAGAGTCTCTTCCATCTCTCCAACCATGTATCGAATCATCTTATCCGGGTTCTCTGCTTTATCGAGTGTAGCGTTGATGTTTGCGTTGATGATGTCCTTGAATCTTCTTATATGTTTCATAATTCCCTCCAATTAGGTTATGTTTTTTTGTTCTTGGATACTATATTGCAGAAACCGTGCCAAAAAAAATAACGGTGTATTAGGTTGAATGAGGGGGTTTTTTCTTGCGCTATGGTGAAAAGAGCCATAGATGGTCAAATATACCAATACGATAAGCGGGAATTGCTACTTGTGTGGGGAACCACAACTTTGTAGAATAACACCATGAGTACATTATATATGGTTGCGACCCCTATCGGAAATCTAGAAGACATTACCTTACGAGCTTTGAACACCTTACGAGAAGTAGATGTGATAGCTTGTGAAGATACACGACATACTGCTCGTCTCCTGAATAAGTATGAGATCAAGAAACGTACGATCGCCTGTCATGCTCATAATGAGCTGAATTCTGCACAGGGGATCATCAAACTTCTTGAAGAGGATAACTCTATCGCCTATGTCAGTGATGCAGGGACCCCTGGTGTCAGTGATCCTGGGAATCGATTAGTACGAGCTGTACGGGATGCAGGTTTCTCAGTTATCCCGATACCTGGAGTATCAGCGCTCACCACGATCTGTTCTGTAGCGGGTTTTATGGGAAAGAGCGTTCTATTCGAAGGATTCCTATCTCCTAAGAGTGGGAAGAGGAAGACTCGTCTTGGAGAACTCCTTGAACGAAATGAGGCGTTTGTCATTTATGAGTCTCCTTTCAGGATCGTGAAGGCGTTACTCGCACTACAGGAGCTAGCACCAGAGCGAAACATCTTGGTAGGACGTGAGATGACTAAGAACTTTGAGGAGTTCGTTGAGGGTACGACCTCAGAAGTATATGAGAACTTCTCTTCAAGAGTCTCTATCAAAGGAGAGTTCGCAGTCCTCATCTCCCCTGAGGAGAAGAAGCGCAGGAGTGATGATTGATCACGATTAAAAAACTCTCCAAGCTTGGGGAGAGGACAAGGATCAGAAAAGCTGCTTATCTGTTCAAGGACTTCAGTAGGGCTTTGATGCGAGGAGGGGAGATAGATCTCAGATTTATCAGAGACCTTATGGGTCTACCCGAACTACTTATCAGTATCAGTCCCGAAGCACAGGTGTCTCTGAGATCTGCAGAGGCTAAGCTCCTCTCAGTAGAGGACCGGACTCGTATCGTCATATTGGATGATCTCTATTATCTTCTTTTAGCAGAGGTGGGTGCATCAGTAGCTGATTGGGATATTCTTGATGAAGAGACTGGAGCCCTCGATGCCTCATCCCGCCTAAGGCTTCCCATATCAGTCTATCTAGACAGACTCAGGTCTCCTTTCAATGTGGGGTCGGTATTTCGTACGGCTGATTCTTTTGGTGTAGATAAGATCTATGTTGGAGAGGGGACAACACCACCGGAGCACCCGAGGGCGATAAGGACGGCTAGAGGATGTAACTCAACCATCGATTGGGAGACGATATCTCCACAACACATGACAGAAGAGAACTCCAACCCGATATTCGCTCTTGAACTCGGGGGAACTCCGATTAGGGATTTCCCATTTCCAGCAAGGGGGACTGTCATCATCGGTTCCGAAGAGCTTGGGGTCAGTCCGGAGATGCTTTGTTTAGCGGATGAATCACTTGGTCGTGTCTCAATCCCGCTTGCTGGAACCAAAGGCTCACTGAATGTATCGGTTGCCTTTGGGATTCTTATGCAGTACTGGTTCTCAGCACTGCAGTGATTAACGCTTTAGAGCTTTCTCTATAGCTGATTTGTTAAAACCAAGGATCACTTCTCCATGGATATCGATGACAGGTACACCCATTTGGCCTGACTTCTTTACCATCTCCTGTGCTCGCTTCATATCTTGAGCAACATTGAATTCGGTGAATGCTATATGGTTCTTTTGGAAATAACTCTTTGCTAATTTACAGTACCCGCAACTGGGGGTTGAATATAATTTTACTGACATGATGATTCTCCTCGGGTCTGTACCCTCTGTTCCTATCTCATGAGTAAAGTAGTAATATTTAGGTGAAGAGTCAAATGAAATTCATACATTTCATACAATTCATATTTTAGGAGTTAGCTGTTAGCTCTTGAAATACTCGATAGGTGTTTCAGTTGATCCTCGACTACCCTATTGATCGTATTCACAGGAAATAATCCCTTCGTTGAACGATCTCCAGCTTTTCGAAGTGTGAGTATCTGCATTCCTTCATCGATTGTGGTAACAGGGTAGATATGGAATCTTTTCTCTTTGATGGCATCTAAGACATACTGAGGAAGAATAAGGTTCTTAATATTCTTATTAGGAATGATAACCCCTTGATGTCCTGTAAGACCCATGTGTCTACAGATCCTGAAGAAACCAATGATCTTCTCATTGATCCCCCCTACCGGTTGGACTTCTCCTGTCTGGTTGACGGATCCGGTCACTGCTACATCCTGTCGGATAGGTGTCTCACCGATCGCTGATAGAAGAGCATAGAGTTCACTCGATGATGCTGAATCACCATCGACTTCAGCATATGACTGCTCGAAACAGATACCTGAGTAGATGGAGAGAGGAAAGTTTCGTGCATACATCTTACGAAGATACCCTTCGAGGATCAGTAATCCTTTATCATGGATCTCTCCAGAGAGTCCTGCTTCATGTTCGATATTGACGATACCTTCAGTTCCTGGTGCGACGGTTGCAGAGATGACTGTCGGGATCCCGAAGCTGTAATAGCCTCGATCAAGGACAGCAAGTGCATTCACCACGCCGATCTTTGAACCTTCAAGATGCAGGAGCATCTCACCGGTGGTGATCTGATCGATGATCTTGGACTCTGGTAGGCTTGAGAGATAATCACGCTCTTCTCGAGCCAATAGGATGACCTCTCCTGTGATAGTATCTTTATCTGCCTTCTGGGCATGATAATGTGCTTCTCGAATCAGATCAGCTATGAGTGAGAACTGTGTACTGAGTTCGTTTCTTTGTTCCACGAGATAGGAGCCATACCTGAGGATCTCTAGGATACCGGATGAGTCGACCGGGAGGAGGTTCTCCTCCTTAGTTACCATCTGGATGAACCCAATATAGTTACCTATGTTCTTCGTGGTAGCAGGCATAGAGAAATCGAATTCTGCTGAGACTTTGAATAGTTTATAAAAATCAGGATCATTATTATAGAGATAGTCATAGAGCTCTTCGGTCCCTAACGCTATGATCTTGATATCCATTGGGATAGGCTCTGGTCTGATACTAGTACTCTGATGAGAACTTGAATGGTTCTGAACGTAAAGCCTAGAAGTCTTGAGTAATTGCTTCACTCGATCCCAAAGCTGTTCCTCTTTGAGAAGATCCTCTGCATTGATGATCAGATATCCTCCTGCAGCTTCCATGATAGTTCCAACATGGATCGATAGGAAAGGAAGGTTCTCATCACTGGAATCATGTTTCGTATCGATAGACCCCAATAGATTCGAGAGGGTCGGATGCATCTCGAAATTCATCGGATTTGATTTCGTATCTGCATGATCAACGAGGAGGTTCACCGTATATCGGAGGAAGAATGAGGTGTTCTTGACCATATCTGGAGAGACACCATTGAAGATATAGGAGATAGAGGTTATATCCTTCTCGATCTGCTCGATGAAGGTCGATACCTTGGGATCCTCAAATGAGGATATGACTTTCTGCAATGCCTCATGAGATGCATGAGTAAGACCCTCAGGTGTGATCAGATTATTCTCTTTGGAGAGCTCTGTGACAATATGCTCTTTAAGCTGTTTGATGACATCCTGCATCAATAGAACGA
This sequence comes from uncultured Spirochaetales bacterium, assembly GCA_964564075.1. Taxonomy (GTDB): domain Bacteria; phylum Spirochaetota; class Spirochaetia; order CAKZLE01; family CAKZLE01; genus CAKZLE01. Next base: position 793 of record CAZLZY010000106.1, on the reverse strand, counting down.
TCTCTCTGCCTCTTCCTGGTTTGAGGATGAGGAGGATGGGGTTCTCTGGTTTGATGAAATTATGGACATAAGCGATGTCATGGAGTTTTGACTGGTCAAATGGTTGTTCGGTCAGGATCTTTCTGATTGCAGTGGATCTCCCTGTTCCGGGGTCTCCTGTCACAAAGATGTTGTATCCTTTACTGGGGATCTTGATCCCCATCTCGATCGCTTTGACAGCTCGAGGCTGTCCGATGATGTCACCATGAAATGATGATGGAGTACATGATTCAATGACCTTTCGATCATATGAGAATGATGCATCTTCGTGGGTAATCTCTTTTATTGAAAAATCAAGGTCTGCCATAGATGTTCAATATAGGTAGGTTATGCGGGGGTGTCAAGTTTATTACCTGATATAAGAGGTAAACAATCGGCGATCAAGTAAAATCATGACTCATGAATACTATACTTGCAAAAAGATGCTATGTAGCTAATAATGTTCAGTATGAATCTTAAAAACGTGACTGATTGGTTAGATACGGAATTGGGGATCGAAGCGTTCAAGAAGGTGGATGCCTCTTTGAACGGAGTTCAGATAGAAGCGAAACATGAAGAGGTCTCTCTAATAGCTTTTGCCGTAGATGCCTGTAAGGAATCTCTAGCTCGAGCTGTAGCGCTCGGTGCTGATATGCTCTTTGTCCATCATGGGCTTTTCTGGGGTGCTCCGATAGCGATCACTGATACGCATTATGATCGGGTTTCCTGTGCACTACAGAATAATCTTGCATTATATGCTGCCCACCTACCATTG
>CAZLZY010000105.1:0-7513 GCA_964564075.1 uncultured Spirochaetales bacterium | reverse complement strand
TGATATCCCGATCTCTCGGTGAGAAAGCATGAGGTATATCACTTTGTAGCTTGAATACTCCCCTCAGGACTCCTCGAGCCTCTAGAGGGCTGAATATCTGAGACTCGTAGCAGTGGCGCTGTGGGTCCCTAGTGTAGAGCGGTAACACCTGTTTGATATCGTTCAAACCATTACTGATGAAGATATCCTTTCGCATCACCGCACAAAGTGCTTCTAGAGATGAGTCATCGGAGAGGGGGATCCTCTCCCTTGAAACCTTATCACGATCGGTACAAGAGTACTTAAGCTCTAACTCATTAGACTCACTATCATATGAGTAGATAGTGAAATCATCGTAGGGAACTAGCTCTCTGATCCCACGTTGTATCGTCTCGAGGGACAGGTCAAAATCAATGATCGAAACGATCTCATGGAGGATCTGTCCCAATCTATGGGTCGTCTTATTGTTCAGTTCAAGCTGTTTTGTGTGTTTGAGTAATAGGTCTCTCTCAGACTCGAGTCTTTTATACTTATGAAGATGTTCGATATTATCAATGAGTCTATGATATCTCGTCTGGGAGATAGCTGTTTCGATCTCCCCTGCTGCTTTAGCTGCATTAAGGGCTTTCTGATACTCTCCGCTCCTTTCATAGGCTTCTGCGAGTGCGACCCCGATCTTTATACGATAGGTCTGAGAGTCATAGGAACAGGCAAGCTCCATTGCCTGTGCTAAGATATCGATCGCAGTAGCGAACCCCTCTTTGTGGAGCTCAATAATACCAAGATGATAACAGCTTATCATCTTAAGGATCGGCAGATTCAGGCTGTTCGCCTTACCATATGCCGCGTGAGCATATTCTTCAGCCCTATCGATGAGTTCTAAGTGGTAGTAGGCTTCACAGAGCTGCAGATAGACCTCTGGGATACTTACGAGTTCTGAGTCTCCAAAGAGCAATAGCGATCGTTCTAGGTATTCAATAGCCTTCTTATACTGTTTTTTCTTGTTATGGAGGATCCCATATGATAGTTGAAGGATCCCCGTATGTTGTCTGTTCCCGGTGATCCTGACAGACTCCTCAGCACTCTGTAGATAGGTTTTGGCTTTCTCGAAGAGAGATAATTGTGTATAGAGAATACCTAGATTGATCTGTGTAGCTGTGAGCCTGTTCAGATCATTAGTCTTCAAAGCCAGATCTTCTTCCTGTAGGAAATAGGACATGGCACTACTGTATTCCTGCATCTCTAGATAGGTAGAGCCCAGGGCACAATAGCTCTTCATGATCCCTTCGGTATGGTTCTCTGATGTGAAGGAATGTAAGGCTGATTCTAGGACCTCGATGGCTTTTTGAAAGGATGCCAGATAATAGTAGCACCAACCTAGATAGAGGTTCGCATAGGATAATGCTTCACAATGATACTCTCTTTCTTGGGACAGGATCTCTTGAGCTAGCTTGATACCTCGACTAGGATCAGTACTGCAAAGAGTATCAAGTTGTTCGATCAGGTTCGTCAGATCCATATATCTTCCTTTTATGACCAGCTGTACTTCAGTTGTTTACAAAGCTATCAATCTACTTATCAGCTTGAGCTATCAGCCTCTTATGGAGTCCTAGTAGCCATTCCTCTTTCTCTGTAGCATCACCTCGTACATCAGCTAAGACCCTGAATACCGGTTCAGTCTTCGAACCTCTCATCCAGATGAAGTCCGTAGGTCTTGATCTCTCATCGAGGAAGAGGATCTTGAGGCCTCCGGTACTAGAATCGGGACGAGAGGAGATCCCTCTACCGAGGATCTCTTTCATCCCTGTGGTATTGATCTCCTGATATGAGAAGATACCTCTCTGCTTGAAATCCTCTTCATGCTCATCCCAGTATGCTGTGAAGAGCTCTTCATAGGAACTTTTGAGCTGTTCCTGGTCAGTGGTCCTGATCCTTAGGATAGCTCTATCCTCATATGCACTCGTAGTAGTAAAGGAGGGAAGGGTCCTTATGATGTCAGATAGAGAGAAATGGTCATGATAGGCATCAAGTTGATTTGATACTTCACACCAGTGTCTAAAAAGACCCTCCTGGTTCGAATCGCCGGTCAGGGCCATGAGCTTCAATAGTGATAGGGCTGTGTTCAGAGGATCTCGGACTGCAGCAGGGTGGGTGATGTTCCCACCGTTAGAACCTTCACCAAGGATCCTGACGATATACCCCTCTTCTCTCTTTCGTTCAGCTAGGGATACGGCATGAGCTTCACCGACCTCTGCTCTGAAGAGTTCAGCCCCGAATGCACTAGCGATCTCATCGACTCTCATGGAGGTCGGTCCGTTCACGACCACCGCATGTCTAGCTTTAGGTTCAGCTAAGGTGATAAAGGACAGTTCTGATAGAACCACGAGTGCAAAGACCTCCTGGGCCTCTAAGATCACAGCTTTTCCAGTAGACTCTTCGATATAGACGATATTCCCACGGTCACCATCACAGTCCGGTAGATAGCCGAACATATAGGATGGATCTGATGCATAGGAGGCTTCAAGTAACTCCTTACAGGGAATAAGGCTCTTACCTTCGGGTACGATCCTGTGTGCGAAGATCCCCGGCTCATCATTGATCGTCTCGACTGAGACACCCATCGATGTGAGCAGGTCTCTATCGATTGAAAGGGTTCTCGCACTGCCATTGAAGTCTATGACGACTCCTGCCCCCGTGGTATCTGCGAGCTGTCTGATAGTGTTATAGATCTGATCCTGATTACAGATCCCCAAAGAACCTGATGCGACAGATGCAGTGAACATCCGATAGAGATCGATAGCCTCTGCCTTATACTGGTCGACCCTCCTCAAGAGCTCCTCATACGTGTTGACTGGCATAGCTTTAGAGAGGGAGGGGATCGATTCGATGGACTTTGAGTCTTTACAGAGTCTTAAGAACTCTTTGATGAGCTGCCCCGCATCATCTGAACCGAGAACCTTACCCCCCATCCCATATTTGATCCCGTTATAACCTACCGGGTTATGACTTGCTGAGATATAGATGAATCCATCGATCTCAATAGATAGTTCACTGTATGCGAATGCTTCAGGAGCGGCTGAGATGAAGACATACCGTACAGTGACTCCAAGAGAAAGGAGTACACGTATGAAGATATCTGCGATAGCAGGTCCTGTGGGTCTTGTATCTGCTGCAACAAGTAGGGTCAACTCTGCTATCGTACATTCTCGTTTCTCTGCCATGAACTGAGCAAAGGAGAGAGCCATGATCCCGATGATATATGAGTCAGTTATCGTTATTTCAGTCGAGAGACTCTCAACATCCTTGTCTTGAGCAAAGATATTCCTCCAACCTGAAGCTGAGAGGATATAGTGTTCTAGTGCTATGGTAAGTTGCTCTGAGGTGATGGAGAGCCCTTTAAAAGGGTCTTTCTCTGGATCACACAATGCGATATTCGTTTTTGAATCATAATGGATCATAGAGCGCCTCCAATAATACTGAGTATAGCTAAAGCATACCCTCATACCCCCTGCTTCGTCAATGAAGTGATTGTCATATAGGGGGTCCAAGCTGTATACTGGAAACGTCAAAAGGAGCAGAGAAAAGTATGCAGTCAAGAAATCCTATTCCTAGAGTCTGTGCGGTCCATGATCTATCCGGTTTTGGTAGGTCCTCACTTGCGATCGTATCTCCGGTGATCTCTACCATGGGGGCTCAAGTCTGTCCGCTTCCAACCGCTCTGCTCTCTACTCAGACTAGTGGGTTCAAAGACTATTATTTCAGGGATCTCACTGATGATATGGAACAGATCCTTGCCCACTGGAAGACTTTATCTCTAAACTTCGAAGCCATCTATACCGGTTTTTTAGGGTCGGTAAGACAGATCTCCCTTGTTGAGGGGCTTATCGATGAGTTTTCCGATCCAATGGATCGTTTGGTCCTCATCGACCCCGTTCTCGGAGATGATGGAGAGCTCTACGGGCCTTTTGATTCAACGATGATAGAGGGGATGAGACGCCTCATCACCAAAGCTGATGTGATCACTCCTAATTTTACCGAAGCAGCACTCCTGCTCGGTGAACCTTATCGGCAGCATATCACCGTCGAGGAGATAAAAGAGTGGCTGCTGCGCCTCTGTGAGATGGGCCCTGAACGGGTGATCATCACTAGTGTGCCAGTCACCGGTAAGGATAGGGTAAGTTCAGTCTATGCCTATAACCAGAATGGGAACCGCTTCTGGAAGGTCGAATGTACCTATATCCCTGCATCATATCCCGGTACCGGTGATATGTTCGCTAGTGTCATCGTAGGATCACTCCTGCAGCGTGATAGTCTACCTATAGCTATTGATAGAGCTATACAGTTCGTCCTACAGGCGATTCGCGCTACGTTCGGCTATGAGATCGAGCATCGTGAAGGGGTTCTTGTAGAACGAGTCCTTGATACGCTAAGACATACGGTTCCCATCAGTACTTATGAGATGGTGGATTGATGATAGTCATCGTTGCAGCTCTAGCTGAAGAGATCCGTGCATTCTCAGATGAACTTAATGATACCCGCTTTGATAGAGCTTTTCCCTTCCCTGTACTTACCGGCCATATCGAAGGGCTTGGTGAGGTCGCTCTCGGCATAACCGGGTCAGGGAAAGTCCAAGCATCGATCCATACGGCTTCACTGATCGCAAGAAAAGGCCCAACTCGGGTCTATGGTGTCGGTGTAGCTGCGGCTATAGATCCCAAACTTGGAGTAGGGGATATCGTACAGGTGCAAGATGCTATTCAATATGATCTGAATATTGGGAGATTCGGGCTGGGGAGGGGGATGATCAATGGGATATTGCCAACGTATGTATCCTCTTCGCTCAACGATGATATGATACCAGCCGTGAGATGTGGTACTGCTGATCTCTTCATTACCGGTCAATATGTCAAGAAGAATCCCTGGATCACTGAAGATCTTCACCTGCAGATCGCTGATATGGAGAGTTACTGTATGCTCGCTTCCGCAGAAGAGCTTCATATCCCTTGCCTGGTATATCGGGTGATCTCAGATACGATCTCAGGTTCTCGGGTCAAGGATTTCAAGAATTTCATGAGTAGCGCTTCAAAGAGACTCTTCGAAGCTGTCCTCTCTCACGTCTCACACACTTCCTAGAGAGAAATCTCCTACGAGTTTATAATAATTATGCTCTTTCAATACTGACAACTCTCGATTCGGGAAATAGATAGGTAATAGGGACCTCAGTTTTTCCGCTGCATCATCTTCGAGCTTACTCCGAAATTCATTCTTCACATATTCGAGGGTCGATATATCGATGACGACATCATATCCACGGCCGGTCTTCGTACCATATCCCATGGAGAATTTGGTGGAGGTCGAGAATAGTCCATCATACAGTGGAGATGCTGCTCCACCTTTCGGTAATCTATTTGGATGAAGGATGTACTTATCCCCATATTTCACTTCTAAGTATTCATCTAGCTCATCAAGCATCTTTCGCAGTGTTTTATCTAGTTCAGCCTGTTTCGGGTGCATTGCTCGTCAACTCCTTACGGTTCTTATCTGATCAACTGTTCACAGAATCTCTTCAAGTGATCTCTATGTTCGCTGATCATTCTTATTCCTAGGTCCTTTAAGAGGGTGATGTTCTCTTCCCTCGCATCATCAAGGCGTATATGACCCTTATCCAAGACCCCATCGATCCTATGATAGGATACTTCTGGTAATGAGTTCAATGCATAATCGGTAAGACCATACTGGCTTGATCTCATCGCTTGATACAGGGGTGAGCCCTTTGCGGGGTCCATCCAACCGATCATGCCACCTCCTACATATTGATCCTGTTTCAGAGAGAACTTCGTTGAGGCGGTACCCAAAGAGAGAATATGGTAATGCTCTGCAGCACCGAAGAGCTTCTTAGCTTCGATGTAGGCCACAAGGGCAGGGTTGTTAACACAGATCCCTCCATCGATGAGACAGTAAGGATGGTCTTCTTCTATAGGTGATACGGTCAAGGGCGTGAAGTAGGTCGGGGCGGCTGAAGTAGCTCTTGCTGCCTCTTTCATAGGGAACTGTTGATCACCATAGGATCTGATCATGAAAGGTTTTCCCCCATAGCAGTCATAGGTGGTGACGAATACCGGTGTCATCGCCTCCTTCATGATCAGATCTCCGAAGATCTTATCAAGGAGTTTCTCTAGTGATTGTACATCATATTTCTCACCAAAGACCTGACTGATGGATTGGAGCTGTCTGAAGGCACTCTTAGGGAATATCTTCTCTCCCTGTTTCTCATAGATATCGAGGATGCTTGAGAGATCGATATATTCTTTGAGCTGGGTCCTCTCCTTATCATGATATTTGTTGCTGAGGTAATCTTTGAGTTTAGAGAATAGGGATAGTGATCTGGGTTGAAGCTTCTCGGTGATCTCTGTCTCTTCAGGGAGCTCTTCGCCCACCTCTTCATCCAGGGGCTCTGGAGGTATCTGTCGGTTCGCGATAAACCTCAGTTTATACATTTCGATGAGATTATTTGCCTTTGCCCGTTCTTTGACCTCTTTTGGGTCCTCTTTGAAATCAAGGTTCAATCTCTTGTGAGGAGCTGCAAGTGCTAGGGAGATCAGTCCTCCCGTAGAGGTCCCTGCTATGAGATCAAAACAGGAGGAGACCGCTCTGGGATCTCCTAGCTCTGCTAGGATCCGCTCCATCTCCTGGAGGACCATGACAGGGATGATCCCACGGATCCCTCCACCGTCTATAGCTAATATATAGATATCTTTCGTATTCTTCTTCTGCATAATAGGGGTATGATGTCGTGTTGGCTGAACATGGTCAAGAGTTATACAGATTCTCATAGATATTTTATATATATTGTTATATCGTGTAACTTAATAACTTTAGAGTGGTTACCGATATGAGGGATTCTGTCAATATAGTGATGGTTGGGGTGATACATGAAAAAGATGATACTAGCGGGAATCTTGCTGCTTCTGGTCCTACCAGGTGCGTTCGCAGACTCCTTGAATATAGATACGGAACACTTTGATGCAAGAGTAGCGGGCTTGAGTTCTGCCTATACCGCACTTGCTGATGATTCGAATGCTCTCTATTTGAATCCAGCAGGACTGAGAAGACAATACGGGAATACGATGTCTATCCGTCTTGATGTTCAGGATAGTCTGAATGGTGATATGCTCTCTGGATCACCACTATCAGATTTCTTAGTGGATCCAGAACTTGAAGGTGAGTTCCTCTACACGAGCAGGAACTGGGGTATTGCCGCCTACTCAAAGTACTTCATGCATATAGACTCGACTAGTGAAGAATACCTCTTCAATGTAGGGAAGTACAATTCATTGGTGTTTGGCCTATCTACTGGTCTTGGTCCTATCTCTCTTGGGGCAAATCTAAAAGCTACTAAATATGATAATAAGAATAATCCGGTGAGTATACCGGTCGATGACTCTCTTGGAATCTTTCTCCCATTCATTCAGGAGATAATCCTCAATGATTATAATAGCTCTAGCCCTGATGAGAATGTCAGCATGGGGGTAGG
>CAZLZY010000104.1:0-7531 GCA_964564075.1 uncultured Spirochaetales bacterium | reverse complement strand
TCGGTAAAAAATGAAAAAAACTCTTCTCATAATGGCATATATTGCTAGTTTTGCGATACTGGCACTCAGCGCAACAGGTTCCCGCGAGCTTAAGAATGATTACTCGAACCCTGCTAAACTCTTTGAGTTGATACAGACTCAGAATGAACCCTATCTTCTCATAGATATCAGATATCTCATAAAATATAACAAGGGTCATATCCCTACAGCAGTGAATATCTCTTTATCCGAGATCAAGACTACATCACCAAAAGTAGATAAAGATATGCTAATCATCGTTTATTGTACTCATTGTGAAGAGTCAAAAGAGGCAAAAGCTATCCTTGAAGAGTATGGATTTTCACATGTAGTAGATTTTGGAGAGGTTCTCAGTTGGCCATATAATCTTGCTATCTGATCACCAGCTTTCAGAAAGAGTTAATCTCTGAATAATAGTGGACAGAAATAGTCAAGTAAATGTATATTTACATTAGGAGTCACAAATGAAAAAAGTACTTTTGATTATGAGCCTTACCCTGTTATTTGCTGCAATCACATTGACTGCAGCAGGCAACAAAGAAGATACCGTAGATTATACCAAAGCAGCACAGTTGTTTGAATTGATTCAGACTCAGAATGAACCCTATCTTCTTTTGGATGTCAGGACCTTAGGAGAGTATAATGGTGGACATATCCCAACATCAGGGAATCTTCCTGTCACAGATATTGAAGCGATGCCTCCTTCTGTCAACAAGGACGTACTCATCATTGTCTATTGTAGATCTGGAAATAGATCTGCTACGGCAAAGAAGATCCTAAAAGGGTTAGGGTATACCAATGTTATCGATTTCGGTGGAATCAATCGTTGGGACTATGAGACAGTTTCCTGATCCTATCTGTTGATTCGATCGGTTGAGAGTGATTTTTTCATTCGATCGAATACATCGATACCTAATTGTCTCATCAAATGAATATTATCAATAAAACACCAGTTCTCAACGATCTTCCCATCCTCTAATCGATACCAATCATAATCACGAAGTTTAAAGGTTTTACCTGTCGCAGCTAGACCTAGAAGGTCTCCTCCTGTATGGGTACCGAAGATATTCTCCCCATCGCTCCAGACTCCCGCACAGCAAAAATCACCTTGTGCTAAAAGTGGCATGTGATGGAGTTCTCCATGAGAGTATCTATCAGGGAAGGCTTTTAACCAGGGTCCCTGATGGTAGTTCTGATACCCAGTGAGTCCTCGAGTCTGTCCGATACCAGCAGGACCTGCCCAGATCATGTGATCCGCATCCCAGTAATCCCATTGATGCATACTATCCATTTCGATCCCATCAAAGTCCATCATCCCATCAATAAGATCGTCAAACATCTTCGCAGCTTTACCGGCTGCATCGGTATCTTGTGAGGTTATCCAAAGACCATCTTGGGTTGCTGGCCCTAACGCGAGTTCCTGAGAACCCCAGACAGGGAACCCTAGATCTATTCCAGCTATCCTCATGACATCCATGATATCTAGGATGGTATAGACTTCAATGATCTTATCATCTTTGATCCTGCACCATTCACCGAATCTGATGAACATCGGTCTTCCCGTGTGGGGGATCCCGAGCCAATCCTGTTCAAAGGTAGCACGATAGTAACCGGTTGCTGAAACCCATTGCTGGCCATCCTCATCCGTGCCTGATAGCATCACATAGGGGTTCTTCTCAATATTGGGGAAAGCGGTGATAAACGGGATCCAGAAATCCTTAATATGTGCTTCTAGCCCTATCTGCTCATCAAAAGGGTCTGGTCCATACCAAGAGATCTCTGGATGACAATACGTTGATATATGTTCAGTCAGGTTCTCTTGATCGATCGTTAGAAGAGATCTGCAAAAGTCATAGTAGATATGTTTATTCTTCTCGATATATGGTTCCATAATAGTCCTCTTGAATAGTAAAAGATGATAAATGACAACGTAGTCATATAAAAAATAGTACCATATAGGGCCTGCGAAGTCAAATAATAATTCTGTGATGGAATCATCAAAAAAATATAAGAGGCCTGGTGATATTCAATATGATCAATAGCCCTTAAAAAGAGAAAGCTTCAAAATGGAACTGATTCTTTGGGACATCCATATTCGATACCGCCTCCATAACGAGTCTTCTGACTCCCATAGATGAACAGAGGTAATAAGAGAACTCTGATGGGTTAGGTATACGTTCTCTGAAGTACTCTTCTGAATAAAGGATATGATCCTCTTCAAAGACCTGGATATGAAGAGTGAGTTCCGGGACCTCTTCAACTATACTGGTGATACTCTCTTCTAGAAGAAGTTCATCACGTGAGTTGACTGCGATGAAGCAGAGTACCTCATACTTCGGTCTATTCTCCCTCAATCCCTGGATAAGGCTAAGGATAGGTACGATCCCGATTCCAGATCCAATGAGACAGACCTTTCCCTTTGAGAAATCTGGAATAAAATCACCAAACCCTCCATTGATACGAGCGATAGATCCAATAGGGATATCTTTGATGTTCTCCGTATAATCACCAAGGTTCTTGATGGCCATCGATATGTGATCATCACCCGGGGTCGAAAGAAAGGAGAAGGGGTGTTCTTCTGAAGAGAAGTTCTTATCTTCCCAACGAAGGTATCCGAATTGACCTGCTCTAAAAGGTATCTTTTTCCCCGATTTGATCTGAGAAAATGTAAGGACACTTGTATCATGATACTGTTCTGAAGTGGTGAGTCTCAACTTTGGTAATGATCTCTTGCGAATCTTACTATAGAAGAATAGTCCAAGCACGATGACAGGATAGAGTATAGGGACTATTGCATTGAAAGCAAAACTACTATTTAGGACTCCTGCCTCTCTGATATGTAAGAAGGCTAGGATCGCAAGGAGGACAAAGAAGTATCCATGGAGTGTCTTTGATCTATCATAAGAGTGCAAACGTTCCTTCTTGATCTTCTGTAATACTACTTCTCTTATGTTACGAACTCCTGGTGCATCGATCCAAAGGATCGCTAATAGGTAGAGGATCGAGAATAATCCGAGAAGGATCCAGGTTAATAGGTCTATGTGTTTCCCTGTGAGTATCTTATAGGCAGCATGAGAATAGATAGCGATGATGATGAATGTTCCGCTGATCACATGGAATTTAACCATCTTGTCATAGGGTATTCGTCTTTGCATCCAGGGAAGCTTACAGGTGATCAGGATATGGTTCAGAATGAGAAAGTAACTGAATATTGAGAAGATATAATTCAAAGTATCAAGTAACCCAAAGAAGGGAAGGTCGATAAGAAAGAGTATGAAGACTGTGGAGGGTAGTAAGCAATAGAGAACTATTAGGATCAAGACCATGATCAGAGTCTATCCTGAATGAGAGCAAACAACTTTGCGGTCCATTCTTTATGCATCTCTAGGACTGGATTCACCTTTGATTTACTGAAGAAACCCCCAGAACTCTTCCTATATTGTGAAGCTGCAGAGATCTCATCAACCCCAACTAAAGAGTCAAACTTCTCTGTGACCTCAACGAATACTGCATTGCCTTTAGAGTACAGATTCACTAGGATCAATGAATCTTTCTTATTTGATGAGTTGATGAATGTTTCGATTCGTGGGTCGATCCCGGAACTCAATCCAGAATTGAGTAGCACAACGATCTTCTCATTCCCTTTCAACTTCTTGAATCCAGCGGCATACTTGATGGTTATATCTTGATTCTGGCTCTTAGCCTCTTCTTTGATGAAACTACCAGCCTCTAGGTTAGTCTCTGATTTGTCAAGATAGAGGATAGTAACGTTCTGTGCTGTTAGGGTTGCCGCACAGATCAAGAGAAAGATCATGAAAATAGATATTTTCTTCATAGTAAGCTCCTTAATTTTGTCTTTGAAGGAGGACGGATAAGCCCATCAGTCCTGTCCCGATACCACCTAACCAGGGGTGTGCATCTGTCTCATTTCCTAGACCAGCAGAGACCATGAGGATCCCACCAGCTATACCCATAAGTATATGGATGTTATCTATCGTAAAAAGCCCTTCTGAAGCTTCTAGTCTATCTCCAAAATTGAGAAATCCTACGCCAATATTCAAAGCTGCTGCAGTTGCGGCAACAGTCCCGACGGCCCCATGTAGGTCTTCATCTGCATCAAGTAGTGCCGGTGATAGGAGTCCGGCTGTAAGCCCAAGCGCGACTGCACTGTAACCGAGGATATCATGGGTCGTAGATAACAACTGATATCCATCCGGGCTCTCAATATATTCTGTTAGGGATTCGAAGAAAGGAAGCTCATCAAGGTCCTCTTCTGCTGCAAATACTTGTGTTGTCCCCAACAGTGATATGAGTAATAGTATACTAAGAATCTTCTGTATCATATGTGGACTCCTCTCAGGCCTATACTATCACTAATAGAATTAAAATAGCTACTCTAAAAAATATAAGATTATATAAATACTCATGTATATGGAAACAAAACTATCATGAGATAGTTACTTGTTCATAGTCTATGAACCTAAGGCTGAATCTCGTCCAGATCTCTTTGCTTCCTCGAGTAGTTCCGTAACACGTTGAATGAGAGCTGATTGATTCTCATTCCTATTGAATTCAGTATATCCGAGACTAACTGTTGGGATCTGTTTGCTCCCTGCGGACAGATTTCTCATATGTTCTAGGACCCTGAAAGATACATGTCTTATTGCATGGATATAAGACTGACTGAGATTGATGATGAACCTATCACCACCCCAGCGTCCCATACTATCACTATCACGAATAAGTAGTTGTATGGCCTGAATCACATTCCTAAGAACTACATCACCCTGTTCATGCCCAAAGGTAGCATTGACTAGCTTGAAATGATCTAGGTCTACCATGATCAATCCGAAAGGTTCAGGTGTACTGCTATTCATACTCTGATTGATACTCTCTTCAATGATCGTCTCCATACTCCTTTTGCTATAGACACCTGTAAGAGTATCTGTTTCGGCGATGCTTTTCATACGTTGGAATAGAAGATGTCTATCATCTTTCTCTCCCTGTAACCTATTGATCAGTTTGCCATTTACCAGAGATAGGATAATGAAATTGATACCGAGGAATATCAAACTACCTGTGATGGTCGTGATGAACAACTCCTTGGTGTTCATGATCTCATCAATAGGGAATCCCTTATTAAATAGGTTTATGATCAACAGGCTTTTTAACAGATTGATCCCGATAAGTAACATGAATAGTAATATAAGAAATCTTGTGAACAACCTGTACCATAGATCTTTCACCGGTTTAAGTATCTTGATGAAGAAGAGGTACAAGAGAGCCCTACTCAGATTTATGAAGATATTTTGAAGGGGATATATCATCTGTTTCGATATCATTATAGCGTAGATGAAGAGGCATACGATCAGATAAGGGTAGAGTATTGCTCGATACACTTTCTGCTCAGTCAATTGAGCAATACCAAGATAGAAAAGAGCTGCTCCAAAGCAGTTCAAGGTAAAAGGGAGATATTCAGATAACCAGAGAGGTAACGAATAGATGTAAAGGTTAAATATTCTCGCTAGAGTAAAACACCATAGAGCGATGGTTATATATGTCAGTCCTGGGAGGTGGTCAATGATCTTTATCCCATAAAAGGTCAGAACGATAGCAAACAAAGCTTGGGTCAAAGCAAAACTAGTTTGAATAGAGAGCCAATCGTAGTTGATAGTATCCTCCTTTCAAAAAGAGTATCATGACACATATCAGGATAGTTGGTTATGGGTGATTTTGCAACTTCTTTAAAGTCACTTCTTTCTAGCTATAAGTAACTAATTATACGTTATGACATTATTGGGAGTTGATGTTGTGTGAAATGCATGGTATAAAAGGGTATACATATGATAAAATATTATTCATATATTTATTGACCTTATATAACAGTGTAGAGGATGAGTTTTTGGTAAACTATACATATTACACACATATGTAACCTCTTTTACGATAAATGACTTTTTATAGTAGAGAGCATATTTATAGGAGATTTTTGATCATGTACACGGTAGCTCTTTTGGATTTTGATGGAACGATAGCCAATACAGACTCGTTGCATCTGGCCTGCTGGAATAGGGTGTTGAATACATACGATATTCGATTGACTGAGCATTTCTATACCAACTATTGTGTTGGTGTTCTCTCCCCAAAGGTCGCTCGATTGATTAAAAAGAGCTATCCTAGTATTACCCAGACGACAGAAGAGATGGCTATGGAAAAGGATCAGATATATGATACCTATATACAGGCCAACAGGGTTCCCCTTATGCCTGGAGTACGTGAGATTCTTGAACTACTGAGAAGAAATCATTTCAAACTAGGCGTTGTCTCAGGAACCCCTGAATCATCGATCATGAAGACGTTGCAGGACTATGGGATTGACTCATTTTTTGAGGTCATCTCTTCAAGGGAGACTATTGAGAAGGGGAAACCTGCTCCTGATGGATATCTCTACGCTCTAGAGAGACTGCATGTGAAAGGCCCCTCTGCAATCTCTTTTGAAGATACGAAAAGCGGTGTTCTTGCGGCAAAAGCTGCTGATATGATATCTTTTGCTGTTTTGCAGCCTTTGACCAGACAACATGACTTCTCCGCTGCAGATTTCATATGTGCTGATATGTATGAAGCTATAAAGGTATTAAGCTCCTAACTAAGAGGGTTCATTCTTTTGTGCATGAGCATAGGCAATACATACATTCCTATGAAAGACCGTGAATGGTATACCGGTATTCAACCTACCTAACTGCTTCTCATACTCAGCTTCACTCATTTTCATAAGGTTTGAGAGAGAAAACAGTGACTCGAAGTAGGGGATCTTCTTCTTGAATTCTAAAGTCATGGGGGTCTCTGATGGGTTGATCAGATGCCCCTTATTCCATGGACAGGCCTGCTGACAGATCTCACAATCGCCAACGCGATTTCCCGTCTTAGATTCACCTTCTGATGATAAATCCTCAATTTGTAGCTGATAGGAAAGACATCTGTCGGTATCAAGGATAAATTCAGTATGTAAAGCATCCATAGGACATGCATCATGGCATTGTGAGCAATGGCCACAACGGTTCTTCTCTAATTTCGTATTGTAATCGAGTACTGCATCAGTGAGGATACCTCCGAGAGCTAAGAAGGTCCCGAACTTTCTCGTGATCAAAAGAGTATGTTTGCCCTGCCATCCTAGTCCGGCTCTTACCGCTGCCAATTTCAAAGGTATACTTGAGCTCTCAGTAGAAGAGCTGTCACAGATCTCTGCTTGATATCCTTCAGCTATAAGATGATCGCGAATTGGACGAAGAGGATCTATCACATCCAAGAAGTACTCTGATAGATATAATCTGCTTGTCCTTCCGAAGGCGGGATCATCCCAAGAGGGAAGAGTCATCCCCCCGATATAGATCCCCACTACGATTATCGAAGCGGCATTGCTCATAGTCTGAGTTGGGTCCCCTCTTTTTGATCCTGTCAGCCTGTAATCAGGGAAGGGAGAAGCATCGGTAAACCCGATGGTGTCAATATGGTG
>CAZLZY010000103.1:0-7703 GCA_964564075.1 uncultured Spirochaetales bacterium | reverse complement strand
GGATACGCTTCTGTCTATCTTTCATCTTAAGAGGTCTCTCTCCTGAAGGAACCTGTTCAATCGAGCTCTGATACCATCAGATGTTGGTAGTCGTAATATCTCTTTGACAAGTTCTTCAGCCTCTGATGCCTTGATCTCTCTCAAGACATATTTTAGATCCGGTAGTTTGACCGGTGTAGCACTTAATTCATGAACACCCAAACCAACGAAGTATGGAAGGACTAGTGGATTCCCTGCGAGTTCACCGCAGATACCATTGAGCTTCCCTGCCTTGTTCGCCTTCTTGATCACATGAGCGATCGAACGAAGTACGGCTGGATGGAACTCATCATAATAGAGATCCACGAGAGGGTTCCCCCTATCAGCTGCTAGGGTGTACTGGGTCAGGTCATTCGTTCCAATACTGACGAAGTCTACGATCTCAAGGATCTCTTCGATCAGTTGTACTGCTGCAGGAGTCTCGATCATGACACCAAGGGTCAGATTATCGGGACCTTTCCAGTCTAATGCTCTCTTCTCTTCATCTATCAAGACCTGAATACGCTGTATTGGTCGAAGTGATGCGACCATAGGGATCATCATACCGAGAGGGCCTGCTTCACTCGCAAGGAGCATAGCCTGGATCTGTGTACGAAGGATATCTTCCTTCTCAAAGAGTAGCCTGATGCCTCTGACTCCAAGGAATGGGTTATCTTCCTGGGGCAGCTGCCAATAAGGTAATGGTTTATCAGCACCGGTATCCAGGAGACGAATGATGACATTCTTCCCGTTCATCGCTGTGACGGCAGCCTTATAGACCTCTACCTGACGTGCAAGGGATGGACAACTTGAACTCTCCATGAAGAGGAATTCAGATCTAAATAGTCCGATACCATCTGCACAATACTTATTTGCAGCTTCTACGTCATGAAGTCCTCCAACATTGGCATACAACCCTACTTTCTTCCCATCTGCAGTCACAGAAGGTAGTGAGACGACCTGAAGAAGGGTCTCTCGCTCTTTGTGTTTCTTTGCCTGCTTCTTCTTCAACTTAGTCGTGGTCACAGCAGTCGGATTGATCCAGAATTCTCCAGTGAACCCATCGATGATGAGCTTATCGCCATCACGGATGATCTGCCCAGGAGTGGTATCACGTACAATGATCGCTGGGATCTCCCGTGATCTCGCGATGATAGCAGCATGAGAGTTCACACCACCAGTATTGACAAGAAGTCCTTTGACATTCTCCATATCCATTGCCGCGGTCTGAGAAGGGGTAAGTTCTTGACTGACGATGATAGTATCTGGAGGTAGTGAGGAAAGATCCTCGAATCTTCCGGTAACCCCTTTGATCATCTGCTTACCAATATCTCTGAAGTCCTGACCTCTCTCTTTGAAATAGTCATCCTCGAGCTCTTCCATCTCTTTGGCATTGGCCTCTGAGAATATACGGATCGCCTCTTCAGCACAGACTAATGATTTCTCAATGATCTCTGAGACCTCCTCTTCAACATCCTCTGAGGTGAGGATCTCAAGATGTCCTTCAAAGATCTCAGCCTTATCTTCTCCCATCTCTTTTAGGACTTTCTTGATGAGTCTTTCAAGTTGTTCAGCAGCTAACTGTCTTCCCTTCAGAAATCGTTCTATCTCAGAAGCAGTCTGCTCTGCTGTTATTGAGCACTCTGTTACCTCAATCTCCTGTTCTAGGAAATATACATTACCAAAAGCGATTCCTGCGGATACAGCTTCACCTTTCATAGTCTAATCCTCCAGATTCAGGATATAGTCTTTGATATGAGCCAATGCTGCCTGTTCGTCAGAACCATCACATACTAGTTCGATCTCTGAATCCTGGGACAATCCTAATTTTAGGAGTTTGAGAAGGCTCTTCAGATTAGCTACTTTCTCTTTACTTGTGACGGTGATATCACAGGTAAAACTCTTAGCCTCTGCAACTACTCTCTTTGCTGGACGAGTATGTAGGCCTGTCGGATTCGTTATAACAAATGTATCTTTAACCATGAGGGTTCTCCTTAATTATCTTCTTAATCGATGATCCATCCAGGATGGACGCTCTTAACATTCTTTGCAGCGAATCCGATACCTTTCACTACCGATTCGTAGAGAGAAAGGCCACAAACCAGTCCTCCTGCCAACCCTGCAGTCATTGAATCACCACATCCGATAGGATTGACCGGTACGAGCTGTTTACTCGGTAGCTCATCGAATGATGTTGCTGTAGCAATCAAGGATGAGGAGCTTCCTCGTGAGATGATGTAGGCATTGTCATACCTCTTCGTAGTATCTTTGATCCCGGTGATCACATCATCATACTCAGTGAAGGTCTCTAAGAACTCATCATCATTTATCTTAACATAGTCTGGTCTGATCTCTTTAGAGAAATATGAGTTCAGCAGGTCTTTCCCTTTTATATCTACGATGGAGAGCATTCCTCTCTTCTTCGTCTCTTTCACGATGAATGGGATGATCTCATCCGAGTAACCTCGGAACTTACTTCCTGAGATGACCACGGCCTTGTAGCCTCTGTCCAACATAACGATGAAAATCTTCTTGAAGGCCTCTTCTTCCTCAGGTGTCACGACCTCAGGTTCATTCACGACGAGTTCAGTACAATCACCGGTGATCATTTCGATGATGGTGGTACAGGTTCTCACCTTCTTACCAGTTGGTACGGCTGTCAGAGCTATCCCATCTCGTTCACACAGAGTTTGGAACTCTTTTGCATTATCTCTTCCTGATAGGGTCAGACATTCTGCCCGATACCCTCCCTGGACCAAGACCCTGCAGACATTGATACATTTCCCGGCAGCATCAGTATAATAGGTTGTTGACCTGTTCACGTCATGCAGAGTGAACTCTTTGAAGAGAATCGACTTCTGTATAGCAGGGCTCAACCCTACAGTCAGTATATCAGGTCGCTCACTCATGCTATCGCCTCACCATGCTTCAGAAGATAATTCTCTGCTTCGAGGCTCCAAAGCCCCTTATGCTTCTCTACTATCAGAGCAAGACCCTGCAGTAAAGGTGAATCTGAAACGTTCTCCATGATCTCCTCTAATGAGATCAGAGGAAGTCTTATCCCTGTATAGATGAGTTTCTTCCCACCGGGGATCTTTGGAAGATTCTTCGTGGATTCAGCGACTGAATCAAGTCCACCAATATGTGAAACGATCGCAGCTGGGTTCATCAATCCTTTTGCCATGAGTTCTAATGCTTCTCTCATGTCATCGACGGTCCCACCGGAGGTCCCGATGATATGTTTGTCTGTGTAATGAACGTCATAGAAGTTGACCTTTGCCTTCAGATTCTCATCAGTAGGTCCTGCGAAGAAGTTCATACATCCATTGGTACCCATGATACTCTCAGCAAACTCTAATACATATGAGTTCGCTACCATGACGAGCATATCAGAGAAACCTTCATTCTCGGTCAAAGCCATGATCGACTTCTTAGGGTCTTCGAGCTCTCCAGTATTGATACAGACAAGTGAGATCCCTCTCTCTTCTGCTGTAGCTCCAAAGAGCTCTTGAGCTCGTTTGAGCTTCACTGAATCTATATCGGTGACGACAAGCTGTCTTGGCCTGAACTCACCTGAGATAGCATAATCTATCGCTGCTAGTCCCATGGGACCACATCCACCGATAATTGCCATTCGTCCACCCTCTTTGATCCCGATATAGTGGTTATGGGAGACTTTGTCAGTCCTGAATAGGGATCTGCAGGCTCCGATGACACATGAATAGGGTTCTGAAAGAGCTGCGGTGAAGTATCCTTCACCTTTGAATGGGAGAAGACAATCCTGGATCATTACCTCTGGAGGGAGGATCGCATAGGTAGTATCTCCCCCACAATAGGGGTAGGAATATCCTGGGGAATCCATAGATCCCTGATAGTTTATCGCAGGCTGTATGGTGAAGGTCTCTCCTACTGAATATTTGGACTTCCACTTATTCCCGATCTCAACGATCTCACCAGAGCACTCATGTCCGAGGATGATCGGGTTATTAGCTACATCATCTGGTACTCGTTTATGATCCTCTCCTAAGTAGGCCGCCTTATAGGAACTCATACAGAGACTATCGGCAATTATCTTTACCAGGATCTCATCTTCCTTTATCTGTGGTAGTTCGATCGTCTCCAATCGTATATCCATCTTCCCATAGAGAAGAACTGCTTTAGCATTCATCGTCATACTCCAATCCATCCAATAAGGTATAGATCTCATCGACATTCTCAGCCTTAAGGATCTTCTCAATAGTAGGCTCATCATCACAGAGTTCTGCGATCTGAGTGATTGCCTCTTCATTATGTGCTTTCACATCCGGTGCTACGATATAGAGTAGCAGGCTGATCGGATCATTATCAGGATCATTAAACACTACAGGATTCTTCAAGGTCACGAGGCCGTAACCAAGGGCTAATGCACCCTCTTCGGGTCTTGCATGTGGCATGGCGATCCCTGGTGCTATTACGATATAGGGACCATTCACCTTACATTTCTTGATGATGGTGGTAAGATACTCAGGTTTTGCTGCCTTATTATCAAGAAGGATCTGCCCACCTTTGATGATCGCCTCTTCCCAGTTATCAACATCAAGATTACAGATAGCTGCTTTATTCTCTACGATATACTCTAAAAAACCCATAAGTCACTCCTAATAGATCAAGGGAGGATCCTGCACCCTTACCAGGTGCAGGTCTCATCCTTTTATTTATGCATTACTCTTTACGACCATGTCTACAACTTCTTTGTATTCTGGTGCATTCACGAGATTCGTTACACTTACACAATGTGCTTTAGTGCCCGACTTCTCTACTCTAGCCATCAAGTCTCTATGACAGATGACAACCTGTGCATAAGATGGAATAGCATCTACAGAACAGTGTTCAACGGTGATACTCAAGTTCTGTGCCTTGAGCATCTTGGTAAGCTTGTTAGCTCCCATCGCACTTGATCCCATTCCTGCATCACATGCGAATAC
This sequence comes from uncultured Spirochaetales bacterium, assembly GCA_964564075.1. Lineage (GTDB taxonomy): Bacteria > Spirochaetota > Spirochaetia > CAKZLE01 > CAKZLE01 > CAKZLE01. The sequence continues at coordinate 2,721 of CAZLZY010000103.1, read as the reverse complement.
GATGTTAGAGATCTTTCCCTTTCCAGCAGCTTTCATTGCAGTCATTGACTTCTTAGCTGTCTCAAGGGTATCGCCATCATCATCAGGTGTTTTCTTAACGAAGATCGAAGCAACAAGAAATGATACGACGGTAGAAACTAAGACCCCAGCTAGAACTGGAAGTAATCCACCTCTAGGGGCAACAGCCATCAGTGCGAAGATACTTCCTGGAGCAGGAGTTGCAACGGTACCAGCTCCCGTGATCATGAAGGTCAGGACTCCAGAAGCTCCACCAGCTATAGCTGCAAGAATCAGGATAGGTCTCATTAAAACATAAGGGAAATAGATCTCATGGATTCCACCAAGGAAGTGGATGATGATAGCACTCGGTGCTGATGCTTTGATATTCCCTTTTGAGAACATCCAATAAGCTAGAAGTATACCAAGTCCTGGACCAGGGTTAGACTCTAATAAGAAGAGTATTGATTTTCCTGATTCCTGTACCTGTTGGATTCCCAAAGGAGAGAGGATACCATGGTTTATAGCATTATTGAGGAACAAGATCTTACCAGGTTCGATGAATATTGATACGAGTGGCAATAGTTTTGCAGTGATGATGATATCAACACCGGACTGTAGGAATACTACGATACCACTTACGATAGGGGTTACGATCCATAAACCTAATAGTGCAGCGATCATACCAAGGATACCTGCTGAGAAGTTATCAACTAACATCTCAAATCCTACGGGTATTTTCCCTTCGACCATCTTATCTGATTTCTTGATCAACCAACCACCGAAAGGTCCCATGAGCATAGCTCCTAAGAACATCGGTATATCAGCACCAACGATCACACCCATGGTGGCAACCGCCCCGACGACACCACCACGAGTACCATATACCATCTTACCACCGGTATATGCGATGAGTAATGGTAATAAATATGTGATCATTGGCCCAACGAGTGAAGCCAGTCTTTCACTTGGCCACCAACCGGTTGGGATGAACAATGCAGTGATTAGTCCCCATGCGATGAATGCTCCCATATTCGGCATCACCATTCCACTCAAGAATCTTCCAAATCTCTGGACGTTTGTTTTTGTTGATCCAGTTTTTTTAACTTTCGTTGACATATTAAGCCTCCCTTGCTTTCTGATTTATTATAGGCCCGGGTTCTCGATTCTTGAAAGTCATAGTAATTCTTAATTGGCAAGATAGGCCAAAACCCAATTTGGCAATAATTAAAACATCAACATGATTATTAGTAACTTATTTGTTTATATCAAATTATAAGTTTCCTCACAGGATCATGTTTATGTGTTCTCTCATTTTTATTCAAAGCTTCCATGAGAAAGAAGTTTCTTGACAACCACTTTTAGTCACGAGTTCTCAAGATATCTCTTCAGTAAAGGATGGCAACTTATGTATCAGATAGATGTTCTTATCTAGAATTGAATAGGAGCTATAGGTATTTTTGGCAAAAAGAATTTGATTCATGATCAGAGAGATCTCACATACTATGGCGATGACTTCCTGTTCTTTAATCGTATAGAAAAGTCTCTATGTTCCTTATCTATAGTGAAAGACATCCTGAAAAGGAGCTTTTAGTCTCTTGATCTGTGGTCCATAGGAGGGATTCTTTCTCAAAGTAAGATATAGCTTCATATCACTAGTACTTGAGAGTCTCCTTCTTTTACCCTTTGCTGCAGTTTTCAGCTTTTCTTAGGTCACATCATCTCATCGCAAGAGGAATCGTCTTTGACATAACATCTCCTTGTATTCATATACATCATATTTATTTCTCTTTATCAATTTTTGCATGCTTTTGAAGGGTTATATACAATGAAAAAATAAGTTATAAGACTACTGGACTTTCTTTTGTGGGATCTTGGATGTTGAATAGCTACTCCTCATGAGCCTTAAGAGGTTGTATTCTTCTGATTTTCTTACGGCTGTCCGAGATATAATATTCCCTAGTTGAACAGAACCGAAAGCTGTACTATGATAGTATGATACGTAGCTTGATATCATTTTTATATGCAAAAGGATTAAATGTGAAGATAATTATTGTTGGAGCCGGAAACGTTGGGTATACCCTTGCATCTACCCTATCTAGAGCTGGACATGACATTGTTGTGATCGAGAGTCGTGAAGATTATGCACAACAGTTGGAAAACGAGATTGATGTAAAGGTGATCATCGGTAATGGGTCACGCCCATCCGTACTAGCTGAAGCCGGGATTACCGGTGAATCACAGATTGATTTCCTTATAGCCTGTTCAAACAAGGATGAAGTGAACATCATGGCATGCTGGCAGGCAAAACATCTCGGCGTCAAGCACGTCATATCGCGAGCTATGAGTGTTGAATACACCGAATCCCCTGAATGGGCAAAGGTGCTTCAAATAGACGAGATCCTCTCACCAGAACGATCTGTTGCACGAGAGATCGAAGAGATGCTCTTCATCAATTTGGCTGTGCATACCACTGAACTCCTCTCAGGTCAAGCCGGATCCTATGCCTTCATGGTAACAGAAGACTCCCCTATCCTCGGGTTGAGTCTCGCAGAGATAGCCGTCAAACATCCCGAGTATGGAGCTGTGCTCGTCTATGTCGAACGTGGGACGGGAGGATTCACTCCTTCAGGGGACTGGGTCGCACAAAAGGGTGATCTGTGCTATCTGATCACGTTCAAGAATCACAGTAAAGAGGTCGAACAGCTGTTCACCAAAAAGAAA
>CAZLZY010000102.1:1479-7752 GCA_964564075.1 uncultured Spirochaetales bacterium | reverse complement strand
GTAGACATAACATCTGAGTGATCGCCAAAGATCGATAGTGACTGTGCTGCTAAGGATCTAGCAGATACATGAAAAACTGTTGGGATCATTTCACCAGCAATCTTGTGCATGTTAGGGATCATCAATAATAATCCCTGTGAGGCAGTGAATGTAGTAGTTAAAGCACCACCACTTAACGCTCCGTGAACCGCTCCAGCCGCTCCAGCTTCTGATTGCATCTCGACAACATCGACAGTCTTACCGAATACATTCTCTCGTCCTGTACTTGACCAAGAGTCAGTATATTCACCCATAGGTGAAGAAGGTGTGATAGGATAAATAGCCGCTACTTCACTGAATGCATATGCAACATGCGCAGCAGCGGTATTTCCATCGATGGTAACCGTTTTTTTATTACCCATAATGAAACTCTCCATAGATTTTAGTATATGTGCGGAAGATTTTCTAGAGCAGATCCTTTTTACCCACTAACCCGAACCTGTCCCAATCAATCCAGCATCACAAGTATAGCGAAACATTCTGAGCTATACAACCTTCGGATTTGCTAAATCTCCCATTCTCTTATATAGTTCTTATATGAGAGCAATTTTCAACACTATCATCAAAATCATATTATCTCTTGTCGTAGTATTAGCCGTACTCACATCCCCCTCTCTCTTTGTGAATGGAGGAGAGGTACGAACGATCAACATACACGCACCGATAGAAGTAGTCGCAGACTTCTTCAAAGAGTTCGGTTCAGAGGATTTCTTCACGGTCATGTTCGGTAGGACTCCACGTAATCTGATGACCTTCATACCAGAATATACTTTAGCGTCCTTTAAACATCTACTAACAGGGACGCTCATAAGCCTACTAGTCGGTATCAGCCTAGGAATAGTAATAGGAGTACGAAAGAACCAAAGAGGACTCGGTGCGCTCACGCTCTTGAGTGGGATACCCGATTTCATCCTGGCAATGCTCCTCCAGTTGCTGACGGTAATCACCTTCAAGAATCTTGGATTCCATCTCGGATACATCAACTACTCATCCCAAGAGGGGATCGCAGGGTTACCGGTGGTCATTATCGTGATCGTCTCGATATCATATGTGATACGTACGATATCGCAGAAGATGGCAATCACCGCGACTGAGGATTATATCCAATATGCCAAGGCTAAAGGACTATCAAAAAGAGTGATCATCTTCAGACATATGCTCGTTGCAGTCCTTGAACAGTTTCGTGGTGATATCATAAAGCTAGTATCCATCAGCGTAGGATCTCTATTCATCGTAGAGAGGATGTTCAATATTCCAGGGCTCACTCGTCTTCTATTCAGTTTCGGGTTCAACCTGCAAACAACCTCAGATCGGATAATAACTGATTATTCAGTCAATTTCAGGATCGCTTTTTCAGCGATCCTCCTCATCGCCGCAATATCTGCAGTCACCTACATCATATGTTATGTGATCATACTTTTGCTTAAAAGGATCTGTGCACATGAAAATATCTTCTAAACGGTCCCACCTCGTGATCATCACTATTATTTCTGCAATATGGCTGTTCACTGCATTTATCGCACCCATCTTCGCACCCTTCGAGTTCGATGAATCAGAGAATATGATCAAGGTCATCACCGATGAGGGGGTTTGGAGACTATATGCTCCTCATGAACCTTCCAAAAGACATATCTTTGGCACTGACCGGTATGGGTATGATGTATTCTCTTCACTTCTCTATGGGGCAAAATATACGATCCTCACGATGCTCATCACAGCATTTCTGAGAGTGTTTGGTGGATTTGTTATTGGATATTATCAGGCAATGCGCTCAACAATAAGGAAAAGGAGGAGTAGTTTCTCATTAATCCAAGGACTCCCGATCTTCATCATAATCTATTTTCTCCTCTTCGGATTCATCTTCAATCCAACACTTTCTAACGCAGCTATCACTGCGATACAGATCATGCTATTCTCTCTCTTCGGCCTACCCTCGACGATTCCAGTATTCAGAGAGAAACTATCAATACAGTTGAAAAGTAATTTCATCGAAGCTGCAAGAAGTAGTGGAGGTGGTGACAGGTGGATACTCATTCACCATGTATTTCCCCATTCAGCAGAAGAGTTAGTCATCCAGTTCACTCATGAGATCGTTGCGACATTGACGCTCATTGGACAGTTGGGGGTCTTCTCTGTTTTTATAGGAGGGACAGTGTTGACAACGTATCCGACCGAATTAACCTCACGCACGAGAGAATGGGGTGGCATCATCGGGCAGAACATCGGAAAGATCGGTAGTCCTGTTTGGTGGGTCTTAGGCTATCCGCTCGCGGCATACCTGCTACTTTTCTTCTCTTCATTAGCTGTAAGCTTTCTGATAGAAAAAAAGAACAGGAAGACCTACTTCAAAGCTTCGAATCTATGATCCGAACTCCCAACAAGCTACCCAATGGCCGGGAGAGACCTCTTTCAGTGGTGGATACTCCGTTCTACATTTATCGGTAACAAAGGGACACCTCGGATGGAAGTGACAACCTGAGGGAGGATAGATAGGTGATGGTACATCTCCCATCACTACCCGCTTCTTACCTATTCTAGATCTTGGATCTGTCGTAGGGAACGCTGCGAAAAGTGCTTTGGTATAGGGATGCAAATGCTTCTGGACCAACTCATTCTTATCTGCTATCTCAACGACTCTTCCAAGGTACATGACTAATATACGAGTCGAGATGAATTCGACTACTGCAAGGTCATGGGATATGAACATATAGGTGAACTGGTGCTTTGACTGTAGGTCAAGCAATAGGTTCAAGATCTGAGCCTGTACAGAGACATCTAATGCTGATACCGCCTCATCACATACGATGAACTCAGGATCAAGGGCAAGAGCTCTTGCGATCCCAATCCTTTGACGTTGTCCACCAGAGAACTGGTGAGGATATCGTCGTTTGAACTTTGGATTAAGACCGACCTCTTCCATGATTGCATCTACTCGTTCATTCTGCTCAGCAGCACTACCGATCGAATGGATCCTTAAAGGCTGTCCTATGATCTGGGAAACCTTCTTCCTAGGATTCAACGATGAGTAGGGATCCTGAAATATCATCTGCATATGGGTACTAATACCCTTCATCTTCTCTCTATTCATGGAGAAGAGGTCTTCACCACGGTACAATACCTCTCCGGCAGTCTTATCATGCAGTCTCATGACTGTTTTTCCTAAGGTAGACTTACCACAACCCGATTCACCGACTATCCCGAGGATCTCTCCCTCTTTTATCTCAAGAGAGACTCCATCAACAGCACGTACGACCTGTTTCTGTTCACTAGCTCCCTGTGCGGTAACCGTGAAGTGTTTTACGAGGTCTTTTACTTCAAGTATCTTTGTATCTTTCACCTGTTACTCTCTCCCCTCTTGCTGCTGCAAATGATGACACCAGACAGAATGATCTTCACTTATCTGAGTCTCTTCAGGAAACTCTTTCAGACATATATCTTTTACGAATTCACATCTGTTGGCGAAGGGACATCCCTCTCCAATGGTAAGCAGATCTGGGACCGTCCCATCTATAGCTTCCAATCGCTCAGCACCACGATATTTGGGATTTGATGGTAATGAGTTGAGTAGTCCTAGTGTATAGGGGTGTTTCGGATCTTCGAAGAGAGAGAAGACATCTGCCTCTTCGACCTTTCTTCCGGCATACATGACCACTACTCGATCCGCCATCTCTGAGACGACTCCCATATCATGGGTGATAAGCAGTATAGACATACCGATCGTCTTCTTCAGATCATTGAGCAGATCAAGGATCTGTGCCTGGATAGTAACATCCAAAGCGGTTGTAGGCTCATCAGCTATCATGAGTCCCGGTTCTGGGGAAGCTAGGGCCATGGCTATCATAGCTCTCTGCCTCATCCCTCCAGAAAGCTGATGAGGATAACTGTGTATCCTCTCACTCGGGGAGGGGATCTTCACAAGGTCAAGCAGTTCTATCGCTTTAGCAAGAGCCTTTTTCTTCGAGATCTTCTGATGAGTCTGATAGACATCCGCGATCTGTGAACCGATCGTGAACACGGGGTTCAGCGCGGTCATCGGTTCTTGAAAGATCATAGATATCTGAGTACCTCGTAATGCCTCTATCTCATTTTTCGGTAATGTAAGAAGATCCTTATCGCGAAAATAGATACTCCCACTCTCCACGACTCCTGGAGGCATGGGATTCAGCTGGTTGATGGCATGTGCAGTAACGGACTTCCCACAACCGGACTCACCGACAAGAGTGAGCGTCTCACCCTTCTTGATAGTCACTGAGAGATCACGTACAGCCTTGACGATACCGCGCTGAATATTAAAATTGAAGTTCAAGTTCTCGATCGATACAAGAACATCATCTGCAGTATGTTTTCCTTCACTCATATCAGCTCCTCATCTTCGGGTCTAGGATATCACGGAGACCATCACCTAGAAGATTGAATCCTAATACTGCTAGGAGTATCGCGATACCTGGTAAGGTGACGATCCACCATGCATTAGTGATGAACTCCTTTGAACTGGCGATCATCAGACCCCATTCAGGAGTTGGAGGCTGTGCTCCAAGACCCAGGAATGAAAGACCGGCTGAACTCAGGATAGCTTCACCAACACCTAATGTAGATTGTACGATCGTAGCAGAAAGACAATTGGGAAGGATCGTTCTGAACATCAGTTCTATGTTACTAGCTCCGAGAGCTCGTTCTGCAAGAACATAATCATTCTCTTTCTCTGCTAGTACCGATGCCCTTACCAGTCGTGCATACCTCGGCACCTGTGAGATACCGATAGCGACCATCGCATTGACTAGAGATGGTCCTAGGATCGCTACGATAACGATCGTTAGAAGGATATAGGGGAAAGCCAACATGATATCGATGATACGCATGATGATCTTATCGAGTATCCCACCAAAATAGGCGGAAACCACACCAATACTCAATCCGAGTACTAATGAGATACCTACTGATATGACACCGATACTCATGGAGATCCTTGCCCCATAGATCAATCTTGATAGCATATCTCGTCCGAGGTCATCAGTCCCAAGGATATAGCCTCCGGTAAATGGAGGAGTTTTTCTCAGTGAGATTACCTGTTCTACCGGATCGTGCGGTGCAAGAATAGGTGCAAATATTGCCATAAGAATAAAGAGGACTATGATCACGAGACCAGTCATCGCACCTTTGTTCTTCTTTAGATTATACCAAGTCTCCTGTAAAGGGGTTGGTTCTTTGATCGCAAGTATTTCCTGTTCCATATAATCCCCTTATTGCATTCTGATCTTTGGATTGATCACAGAGTAGAGAATATCTACTACTAAGTTGATCAAGACGAAGAAGACCGAGATAAAGATGATCCCGCCCTGAACAGCTGGATAATCACGTGCACCGATGGCGACATAGATCCATTTACCGATCCCAGGCCATGAGAAGACAGTCTCTGTCAGGATCGCACCTGATAAGAGCAGACCGAACTGAAGGCCGATGATGGTGACAACGGGAAGAAGAGCATTCTTCAGAGCATATCGATAGACGACTCGCCGCTCTTTTATCCCTGCAGCTCTTGCAGTCTTTATGTAATCCAGTTGGAGGACCTCTAACATACTACTTCTTGTGGTCCTTGCTATGATAGCGAGAGGGATAGTCCCCAAGGCGATCGTAGGAAGGATCAGATGTTGAAAAGCAGAGACGAGATACTGAGAGTCACCCTCTCGTATCCAGAGAATGATCCCATCAATTATATAAAAATTCGTTATCGGTTGGAAATAGTATCGAACATTCATCCTACCTCCGGTAGGGAGAAGATCCAGCCAAACCGAGAATATCATGATAAGTACGAGGCCAAGCCAGAATACCGGCATCGAAACACCGATCAGAGAGCCCCCCATAGTCGTATAGTCGATCCAAGAGTTACGCTTACGCGCCGATGTGACGCCAACGATGATCCCGACCGTCGAGGCAAATATCATAGCCCATATAGCGAGCTCGATCGTAGCAGGGAATCGTTCGGAGATCTCATCTTTGATCTTTTGCCCTGAAGCGATTGATTTACCAAGATCCAAACGGACGATTCTTGATAGGTACAGTCCATACTGCTGAATGAGCGGTTTGTCCAATCCGAGTTCTTCTCTCAACTGTTCGAGTTGCTGTGCATTAGCTCTTTCTCCGAGCATGACCCGGGCAGGGTCTCCTGGAGCTAAAGCGATCATAAAGAATACAAGAGTGACCACACCGAAAAGTGTAGGTATCAATAGCAGTAAT
>CAZLZY010000102.1:0-1469 GCA_964564075.1 uncultured Spirochaetales bacterium | reverse complement strand
TGTTTAAGCATATGTGTTCCTGTATGAACTTGAATATAGTACAGCCACTTTTAAATAAAAGTGGCTGTACATCTAGATTAACGTATTATGTATCTATTTCTCTAACCAAACATGTTTGAAAACACGTTTTCCGGTAGGATAGATAACAAAGTCTTTTACATTTGTATTAGCAGGGACTGTTACGATTGAGTGTGCAATAGGTACCCAAGGTGCTTCTTCATGGAAGATCACCTGAGCCTGTCGATACAGAACCTCTCGAGCATCCTGATCTGCGACCTCTTTTGCCTGTCGACAAAGATCGGTGAATTCAGCATTCTTCCACATAGCGATGTTACCTGCTGGTGGGATCGCTGCTGGTTCTGATAAGAGAACCCATAGGAAGTTATCAGGGTCACCGTTATCTCCGGTCCATCCTAACATAGCTGCCTGGTGTTCACCTTGGTCAGTCTTTCCAAGATAAGTTCCCCATTCATAGGAGATGATCTCTGCTGTTATACCAACTTTTGAAAGTTGAGCCTGCATGATCTCTGCGATCTTTCTTGCATTAGGGTTATATGGTCTAGCTACAGGCATTGCCCAGAGTTCCATTTCAAATCCATCTGCTAGACCAGCTTCAGCTAAGAGTTCTTTTGCTTTTGCTGGATCATAAGGATATGCCACGATGTCATCATTGTATGACCACATGGTTGGAGGAAGAGGATTCTTCGCTTCCTGTCCTGCTTCACCATATACACCTTCGATGATCTCACTCTTATCGATAGCATAGTTCATTGCCTGTCGAACAAGTTTGTTATCAAAAGGAGCTTTCTCTGTATTCAATGCAAGGTAACCTACATTGAGTCCAGCCTGCTGAATGACCTGAACATCAGAATCTGCTCTCATCGCAGCGATATCTTCTGTTGAAGGGAAGTCGATCAAATCTACTTCACCCTTCTGTAATGCCAACCATCGTGCTGTTGCATCAGGTATGACTTTAAGGATAAGTCTGTCTAGGTATACAGGACCATCCCAGTAATCTTCATTTCTTTCTAATACGATCTCTGAATCTTTATTCCAGGATACGAACTTGAATGCACCGGTTCCAACTGGGTTGTTCTGGAAGTCTTCACCATATTTCGCAACTGCTGTTGGAGATACGACCGAAGCAAAATCCATTGCAAGGTTAGCAAGGAAAGGTGCCTCTACATGCAGGAGATTGAATTCTACAGTAAGAGCATCTACTGCTACAACTGATTCGACGATATTACTCATATCCATGTAACCCCAGTATTTCCAAGGTCCCAGATCATTATAAGGATGATCTTCGATGAACTGTCTCTCGATTGAGAAGACTACAGCATCTGCATTGAAAGGTGTTCCATCATGGAACTTAACACCTGAACGAAGATTGAATGTATATTTCAATCCATCATCAGATACTTTCCAGCTTTCAGCTAGAGCAGGTTTAACAGCTGTCTCACCAGGTTTGA
>CAZLZY010000101.1:0-7785 GCA_964564075.1 uncultured Spirochaetales bacterium | reverse complement strand
CCAACTTGAGACGAACCAATTCATCAACCCCATACTGAAAGTCAAAGTGAATGCATCTTCAGCAGTATCATAGAGCATACCTGCAGTCAATAACCTTGCCCTCTCACTATAGTAGGGATTCCCTATCACTAAAGGGCTGATTCTCAGGAATATCATCGGATGTTGATCACCCGTATCTTGTTCTATTAGATAGAGCATCCCTACATCAGCGATCATATTAAAATAGGTCGGTTCGATATCTCCAAGGAGATTGATCCCTATAAGAGCTGACCCTCCTATCGTCTCGGTGATATCAGGAGTCAGTTGAGCTACGACTCCTAGTTCAAATTCGATCTTAGGGGTGATGAGTAATCTTACACCTCCCTGTCCATAGAGACCGTCAGGAATAGACTGTGTTGGACCTAAGGGGAAGAATGAGATCGCTCCACCAGTGATTGCCCAATCTAGAGCATATACTGGGAGAATCGTACTTATAAGGATCAGTGCTATGAGCAGCATTTTTCTCATATTTCTTACCATAGATAGAACCCTACTCTGAATAATTCCATTTCCCATCCTGCGATCATATCTGAGATACCGTTGAACGGATCAATGATCAGTCCTGGTGATAGTACTGAGGTATACCCCCCGCCTACGACGAAGCGAAGAGGATGTATCGACCCGATGATCACAGGTTGTGTGATCGTATCACAGGTAGCTGAGGCTGTGATCTGTAATGATGGAGCATAGTAGTTGTCCAATGTGATCCAATGTTTAAAAGGATGATCCTTTATAACGAAAGGGATGAATTCGATCCCAGCATTCAATACTGATTCCTCTACTATGTCCCCTAGCAGGGGTATGGCGATACCTGCCTCTAGTGAAAGGGGTAAGCTCTTGACCGCTAGGACAAGATCAATCCCTATAAACTTCTTTTCTGAGAACCCGGAAACAGAATAACCCTTTGAGGATAACTCATACCCACTATGAGGTACGAATTCTGCATAGGCGCAGGTTGAAACGAGCAGAATACATAATAGAATGATAACTCTTCTCATTCTAACCTCCTAACTGCATCATCAAGAAATTGAGATAGAATGGTAGGCCTCTATAGGTAAGAGCCTCCTCAGCAAAGACCTCTCTGGACTGTGATCGCACCTCTTCGATAAATGGTCTCATTCTGTCGTAGGAGACTTCATCATCAAAGACCATGGAGATCTCACGGGAAAATGCTTGAGATCGTAGATTATAATTTGCAGAACCAACTGCTACTATCGATTCATCTGCAGTTATCAGCTTCTTATGAAGGAGAGAACCTTCATCAGATTCAAAGATGAAGACCCGAGCTCCTACCTCTAATAGATCCTTGATACTATAATAGGTTGCATGAGTGAATCTTGCTGAAACATGATTTGCTGATAAGATGACCTGAACTTCTACCCCTTGCTCTACCGCATAAGTGATCCTCTCAAGGAGTCCAGGTGTCAATATCATATAGCCCTGTAGCATAAGGATGTTCTTTTCAGCCTGAGAGAATATACTATCGAACATGCGAGTGATCATCCCAGATGTTTCAGTATTCTGATCAAGCAGCCAAACATTCGTCTCTAACATATCTTCAATAACTGCAGGGATGGGATAACTCGTATGATAAATAGGCTCCAACGAATAGAGATTCCATGTTCGTATGAAAGAATCGACCATCTGCGAGGCTGTCTGAGGAGAGTATAACTCGGTCATACCATCTAGACTTCCTCGTTCATATGAGAATCCTAAAGAATCAGGATCAATGTTCATACCACCTGCTACCACCTGTTTACCATCGATGATCCAGAATTTTCTATGGTCCCGATCAAATAGTCCTAGAAGCCGATAGAACTTGAATCCTCTAACAGGATTATACTCAGTGATATTGATACCCATCTCTTTGATCTCTTGAATGGGTACGGGTACCTCTAGACCGGTGATCCTATCCTTTCTGTAGTAGGATGCCGAATCGATGAGCAGTCGCACATCGACTCCTCGTTTTATCGCATCTCCAAGAGCATTGAGGATCTTCATGGAATTCACATGGTAACCCACGAGGAAGGTATCAATAAGAATATAACTCTCGGCAGATTCAATAAGTTCTACAGCACGCTTCGTCCAAGCCTCTCCAGTAAAATAGTAATGTGGAAGACTTGCCTTATTAGGGCTCATGTCTAATGAGGAGAAGAAATCTTCTATTGAATGGTTATTCTCTGCATACTCTTCAAGTTTCTCAGAGGTCCTACAAGATGACATGATAATCAGGATAGAGCACAACAGAAAAAAAATCAGTAAGGTATTGTTTAGCTGTTTATGTATCATACAGGTGTCATCATACCAACCACAGGTAAGTTTGTCACCTGTAATTATTCACAAACACCCAACAAGCTTCACGTGTAGTGAATATATTCCTCAAGGTTCTCACTCATTATGATAGTCAAAGGTATATGAATGACCTCTTTTACCTCACGAGATAAAACGATCGAATCATAGAGAGTCAGGGCCCCTTGATATCCCTGTGATTTAGGTTCTTGAGTGATGATGAAGTTGATGACCCCAGCTGTGATCAAACGCTTCCCTGAAGGGATGTAATCATAACCGATCAGAGAAATATCTGTAAAACCGTCACCGAGCTCATCTAGGATGGCTGCCACTTCATAGACATAGGAATTTGCTACGAATATCCCATCGATCTTAGAGAATAGCTCTTTGCCCATATCTACCCTAGGCAGGATTCCACCAGGGACCTCAAATAGATGAACTTGTTCTGTAGTTGATGATATAAGAGTCGAGAATCCTTTAATACGTTCTCTGTGATGTATATTCTCTCCAGGGGGATGGACTATCATGATATTCGGATTTTGTACTCCCCTCAGGAGCATGGACATCAGTTTAGCAGAGAGGACCCCACTCTGGTATGAGTCCTGCCCCATATAGGAGACCTTTTGCTTGATACCTTCAATATCTGAATCTATGAACATGACGGGTATATCGTTTTTAGAAAGAAAACACGTTACCTCTTCATGAAACGTTGGGGCGATAAGTAATCCCTCATACTCTTTCTGAGCGACTTCTTCAAAGACCGCTTTGCAGGAGGCAAGAGAGAATCTATCATAATGATAGATGGTTAACGAAGTACCGAAAGATGAGAGTTCTAGGGCCCCCTTCTCTATCCCCTCGGTCACTAATGCCCAATACCCACTATCCTGAGATGCTTTGGGGATGATAGCAGCAAAATGGTGTAATCTGGTCTTCTTCAATCCTCTAGCATGTATATTAGGGGTATAATTCAGATCTTCCATGATCTTCTTTACTTTCAATGCAGTCAGCGGTGAGAATCGTCCTCGCTTATGAATGATCCGGTCAACTGTCCCGACTGAGACTCCAGCAGCAATTGCGATGTCTTTGATTGTGGCCATATCCTATCATACCTGCCTGCGTTATCGATAACTCATATAGTAACAGAGCATAGCTATTTGTCAATAAGGGGGAAGTTCCTTGTATCGTTGATCAGCGATAAGGCAAGAGACAGCTACCGCTTCACTACTTCACTGTAGATCATGTATTCGACGAAGAATAGGAATAGAGGGAACATGATACTGACCATAATATGAGTATCAGTCCCTATTACATTCTCGACACCGGGATAGCAGAGATTCAAACCTCTGAAGATCAAGAAGATCACGACTACCAACGAACAACTCTGTATGATAGCGAATATAATGAACACTGTTTTTTTCATAGACTCACCTTACCTCTAATGCCTGCAGGAACGCATCAATAATGACCTTCTCCTCTACAAAACTCTCATGCCCTCCGAGGGCGACTGCTGGTTTGAAAAAGCCATGATAATCACTTCCAGCGGTGATCAAGACCCCTTTACCTACAGCATATTCATAGAGGCTTAGACTCATTTCCTTTGTATGGTAGGAGGAGAAGATCTCTATCCCCTCTACTCCCATCTCTATCATCTCATCAAGCATCTCGAACCTACCAGCCAAGGTGATCCCAGGATGTGCGATAACCGGTATCCCTCCTGTGGAGGTGATCATAGCAATCGCTTCAGAGAGGATCGGCCAGTGCATCGGACAATGGCAGGGTTTCCCGGTATCGAACAGATCCCAATAGAAGTTGGCATAGGGATTATCTGATCGAGGACCTCCAGGGAGGAAGGGGGTAAGGATCTTATACTCTGATGCATCTGGGCGTGCAAGAAGTAGTGCTGCTATATCTTCTGGCGCAATAGCTCCACGGGTCTTGAATTCAGGAAAATCATCGATCAAAACCGAGAAACCAAGTTCTTGTATCTTCTTGATCCTTTCATAAGAGGCCTTCTCTTCCCTATTACGACTATATTCATTCAACTTCTTGAATACCTGAGAAGTATGGTCTATGCCATAACCAAGGAGATGAACATTCACCCCCTGATGGTCACAATCGATCTCGATCGCCGGGATGCAAGTAATGCCCTCTCTTTGAGCACACTCGACCCCCTCACTAACGGATGCTACACTGTTATGATCGGTAATCGCTACATATGCTAATCCAGCTCTCTTGCAGAGTCTCATAAGTTCCTTTGGAGAATGTTCGCCATCAAGGCTTGCTATACTGTGCATATGAAGGTCTATCTTCTTACTCATCAGTTCTTCCTCTCTAATGATTTGTTTCAATAACATCTTTTACTGAGTATACATTTCATCAGATTAAGTTATAAGGATCATTTCTGATCAGTCCCTCTCTTGATAGATACTATGAAAATCCCAAGAGGTGACCACATGGAGAATCTGTTGAGTCGTCTTTCCGGACTCTGTCATGAGGAACATCAGGACCCGTGGATGTGCTTCGATCATTTCACTGATGTCATAGACGGTAGTATACCTTGAGATCATATGGAACTGATTATGATCGTCACTGACCTTGAAGATATCAGATACTGTTACTGCATCGATGAGTAGTTCATTACCATTCATCTTATCGGCTAGGTAGTTCGTGATCGAATTTGTCGTCAACATCCCGATGACCCGCTTACAATCAAGGACTGGAAATTGAGAAAAACCGGTTCGTTTGATCGTCTTCAACACCTCCTCAAGTGTATCTGAAAGGGTTATGGTTACGACCTCTTGCCCCTTACAGAGATCCCCGATCAATTTCGGTTTAGTGATCAATTCATAGATCTTCTTGATTCGTGAGACTGTCGATTCACAGGGTTCTGCGATGACGACATCTCCTATCGTGTCATGTACGATAGCATTTCGTAAGGCTCGGAACTCATGAAGATCATCGGCAAAATAGGCTATCTGCCTATTTTTCTTTCTCAAGGCCTGTACAAGTTCATAGAAACTCATCCTCTCATCATCTTTCCCATATAGCGTGTTAAGAGCTTTTTCGATCTTGTTGAAATAGGCTAGGAATACTTTTGCTCTACCCATCTATAGTCTCTCCTTCATTCTTGTTCCAATTCTGGATCTCAATACAATTCCCCTCAGGATCTCTGCAATAGGCTACCGTAAGATTCCCGAGTTCCCGATACTCTCTCACCACGACAGATCCTACCATAGAACCACCAAGATCGAGTATCTTATTTACGATCTGATCGACTGAATCAACATGGAATGCAATATGAGCGAACCCTTTTCTATTTATAGGATCGTATTTATCATAGAGCTGTTTTGGATCGTAGGAGAAGATCTCGAGAGTCGGTCCCCCTTCAGCAAATCCGGGCAATGCTAGATGCATACCCTGAATATGAGCATGAGATAGACCTGTCAGAGCATCTATCCAATCCCCACACAGATCCCGCTCGGGCTCTACCTGTCTACATCCAAAGACATCAATATAGAACTCACTAAGTATACGCCAATTCTCAGCGACAATATTCGTATGTACGTAACGGATCTCATTCATACAGGTACTCCTCTTCTCAGCTTAAATTTGTAAGAATCGATTCTCCTCATACTCTTTGAATGCTCGTCTCAACTCATCTGAGGTATTCATCACTATGGGTCCATACCATGCGATCGGTTCTTTGAGTGGTCTACCAGATGCAAGGATGAAACGAACCGAATCCTCTTCAGTAGAGACTGTGATCATAGTCCCATCAGTATAACGGATCACCGCACCCTCATGGTAGGTCTTATGTTGCTCCACCAATGTATCCTTCTTACTCTCCTCAGAATTGGAGAGCTCCTCTTGGTCAGGGGTAAAACGTCCCTCTCCTTCGAATATGTAGGCGAACACAGTATGTCCCCGTTTTGTCGGATGCGTAAATGAGGAGTGTGGAGGTATCGTTATATCTAGAAGTTCAGGATCGGTCATGATATCTTCTACTGGCCCCTTGATCCCTGACATATCTCCTGCGATCAGCGTGATATGGATCCCATTCGCTAATATGAGATTCGGGATCTTATCATGAGAGATCTCCTGGTACCTCGGATTCATCATCTTTGAGGATGCAGGTAGGTTCATCCAGAATTGGAACCCTTCAAGCGTACCTTGACCATCCCCTTCAGGCATCTCCTGATGGATGATCCCACTTCCAGCAGTCATCCACTGAACATCTCCGGCACCGATCGTACC
The DNA here is from genome assembly GCA_964564075.1 of uncultured Spirochaetales bacterium. Classification (GTDB taxonomy): domain Bacteria; phylum Spirochaetota; class Spirochaetia; order CAKZLE01; family CAKZLE01; genus CAKZLE01. Next base: position 1,203 of record CAZLZY010000101.1, on the reverse strand, counting down.
AGAATTCCCTAGACTATCCTGATGTACTACCTTACCTGATAACATATAGGTGATCGTCTCAATACCCCTATGGGGATGCCAGGGGAAGCCCTTCGCATAATCCTCTTTTTTATTGGATCTGAAATCATCAAGCAATAGGAACGGATCGAACATGGGCTGTTCTTGAAAACCGAATGCACGATTCAAGACGACCCCAGCTCCCTCTTTTGTAGTGGAACTCCAGAGCACTTCATGTATTCTCCTATTCTCATCCATAACGGTTCCTCCCCTCAATCTATTCTACTTTGAGGGAGTTCAACTCACAAGGTTTTATCATGTATCTATTTTCACTTGATAGATACTGTTCATACTCACCATACGTAGGCCAATCGTATGCTACAGTCTTACTGCAGCATCCTTATCATCTGCAACCTGAAGGAAGATATATCTCACACCTGCATCTCTACACATTCAATGGTGCACTATAGTCCTCTTCGACATCTCTGATATCGTTAAGACGGCTTACCATAGAGAGACCTCCCGAATATGAGATAGATAGCACATAGGAGGGTCATAGCAGCCGCTAGGATGATAAAGGCTAACTCCAATGACAGCTTATCTCCGATCAGACCAATTATCGGGAAGAAGATGATCATGAGAAAACTGAAAGCCATACTTTGGAATGATAGTATCGTAGCTCTTTGTTCACTTGGGATGAGTCGATTGATATAATCACTGATAGCGATGATGAGAATACCATCAATAACCCCCGTTAATGCATAGAAGACCATATGCAGTGGGGTAAGAGCTATCCCCCAGAGACAGATGATCAATAATATCGGCATCATGATCAGAACCCCAGAGACTCCGATTCTTTTCTCGATCTTTGCAGCTTTGTACCCGGTTATCCCAGAGACGAGGGCACTAACGGCAAATATGATACCGATCATGAACTCAGTATAGCCGATCCCCTTCCAGTAGTTCTGAAGGTAGAAGAATTCAGTGGTGATACCGGTGAATATGATCTCTGAGAAGAGTATCAAAAATCCTATTCTCGGATTATCTCGTACTATTCTCATACTTTTTACGGTCTGATCTTTGATCGTGGCAAATATCGTCCGATGCTCAGCAGGTTCCTCTTTCTCGAATATTGGTTCTTTGAAGAAGAAGGCGGTGATAATCGATAGAAAAGAAAGACCCATCGATATGTTGAAGACTGCGGGA
>CAZLZY010000100.1:0-7820 GCA_964564075.1 uncultured Spirochaetales bacterium | reverse complement strand
GCATATTCTTATTATCATACCCAATCTGCTGTCTCAGATACCGGACAACAAAAGGGCTGTCTTTATTAAATCTCTACTCCAGAACAGGCATCTATATTGTACAATATGTAATTACGTTTGACATACTGTACAATTATGATATACTAAAACCATGATAAATCGCCAGTTAGAACATGAGATTATGACTTTAACAACAGAATTCCCGGTTATCGCTATATTGGGCCCAAGACAATCAGGAAAGACTACGCTTGCTAAGTATCTTTTTTCTGACTACCGCTATATCTCTTTTGAAGACTATGATGTGAGAGACTTTGCTGAACATGACCCTAGAGGCTTCTTAGAGCGCTATGATCATCACTGTATATTTGATGAGATTCAAAGGGTCCCCCATATCATGAGTTACCTACAGACTCATATTGATGCTCACGATGAGACAGGGAATTTCATCATAACCGGTTCTCATAACTTCTTTCTGATGGAGCAGATCAGTCAATCTTTAGCAGGGAGAGTCGGGATCACAAGACTTCTTCCTTTTTCTATAGAAGAGATCAGCGAGCTATCATTATCCTTGGAACAACTTATCTTCAGTGGCTTCTATCCAAGAATTCATGATAAAGGAATCAGACCTAGAACGTTCTATAAGAATTATCTAGAGACCTATATCGAGAAAGATATCAGACAATTGAAGAATATCACAAAGATCGATCAATTCAGAAAGTTCTTATATATGTTAGCAGGTCGAGCAGGACAAGAGTTGAACCTCTCTACCCTCTCAGAAGAATGTGGTGTATCACATAACACATTAGCAGATTGGGTCTCCGTATTAGAAGCAAGTTTCATCATCTATCGCATCAAACCCTTTCACAAGAACTATAACAAGAGGCTCGTTAAACGACAGAAACTATACTTCTATGATACAGGACTCCTATGCAATCTACTCGGTATCAGAAAGAAAGAAGAGTTAGATTACCATTTCTTAAAAGGAAGTATTTTTGAGAATTTTGTGATCAATGAGTTCGTAAAACAGAAATATAATCATGATGACCCGTATGAACTCTATTTTTGGAGAGATAATCATAAGAAGGAGATCGATCTGATTCTTGAATCGGGACAACAACAGCTCGCAGTAGAGATCAAGTCAGGAAAGACCTTTCGAGATAAATTCTTCGAGGGGTTGAACTATTGGCAGAGAATGACAGGTTCAGCACCTGAAGATCTGTATCTCATCTATAGTGGAAATGAATCATTCACACGGAACAACATGCATGTGACCAAATGGGATGATATCTATAAGCAGATCATTTCTCGAGTTTTGTAGGATTGTTCTCGATACGAGTTAATCAGATATCTTTCTTACTCGTCGAATCACGAACGATAAGCTCTACATCTAGCATGATATCTTCGGTCTCGATGTTATTTATCACATCATGAAGAGATCTTACTGCCTGTTTTCCCAGTTCGAACATATTTTGGTGGATGGTAGAGAGTTGAGGTTTCATGATCTTACTAAGTTCAAGATTACCATATCCCATGACAGATACATCATTGGGGACTGATATACCTTGCGCTTCTAGGACATCGATGACACCACAAGCTACATAATCAGAAGCAGTGACAATCGAGTCAAACTCGATCATACGAGAGAGAAGCCGCTTAGCAGCTGTCTTCCCATCTTCGAAACCGTAACTACAGGTGATCACAAGATTCGAATCATAAGCGATCCCAAACTCTTCTAATGCGTCTAGGTACCCACTGAATCTATTAAGACTCGAATAGACTCCTGTTCCAGGGGTATTAAGTATTTCAAGCATCTCTTTCTTGGTGAAATCAGGCTCCCAGAAGCTGGCAAAGAACGCGATCTTTCGGTGTCCTAATGAGAGAAGATACTTTGTTGAAAGATATCCCCCCCCATGAGTGTTCTGATATACATGAGGTAGTTCAGGATAGACACTTTGATCTCTTGCAGCAATCACCACGGGAAGCTCTCGAAAAGCCTCTATCTCAATGAGATTCACACTCTTGGCAACTGGAGTATAGATCAGACCATCCAAGATATTATGGGCGAACTGATCTATAGTCTGCTCTTCTACCTCATGTTTCCCATGACAGGAACCAACAAGTATACTTTGTCCGAAGGCACGAGCCTGTTCTGCAGCACCTTCAAGTAAGGATGCGAAATAGGGGTGATCCAATTCAGGAAGGATCAGCCCTATCGTCTCACTCTTCTGACCTTTGATCATACGAGCAGCAGGATTTAGTCGGTAGTCGAACTTCTTTACCGCCTCAGCAACTTTAACTGCTAACTCAGGCCGTACTTTCACACCATTCAGATACCGTGATACTGTTGCGATAGATACTCCAGCATACTTTGCAACATCAATAAGTGTTGTAGACTTTCCTTTTGCCACGTTTCCTCTCTAATTAAGTGTCTTAGCAGTCATTCTACTGATAACATACGCTATAAGCAAGAGCGCCAACCCTATGACACCTGACCATATTCTTGGGAATATGAGCATGATAGCACTCATCCCCAGGATAAGGCGCAGTACGACAGGAAGAGCTCTATTAAAGAACCAACCCTCTAATGCCCCAGCTAATAGCATGACCCCAAGAATAGCTTTTACACAATTGATAAGGATCAGATGCCATGAACCGATCAGAAGAAGTGAAGGACCATAGACGAACATGAAGGGTACGATGAAGCCTGCTATACCAAGCCGGAAGGCTTTCAGCCCCGTCCTCATACTATCAGACCCGGCGACCCCGGCGGCGGCAAATGCCGAGATGGCAACCGGTGGAGTGATGAATGAGATGATCGCAAAATAGAGGATGAACAGATGAGCAGCCATAAGTTCAACACCCATAGAAGTAAGAGCAGGAACTGCTAGTACTGAGGTGATGATATAGGCCGCAGTCGTGGGCAGTCCCATTCCGAGGATCAGACAGGCGATCATGGTAAGGATCAAAGCAGGGAAAAGATTCCCTCCTGAGAGACTTATGATCAGCTGGGTGAATCGGACTCCAAGACCTGTCAATGATACGACCCCGATGACGATACCTGCTGAAGCACAGGCCATAGCAACCGGTACTGCGATCTTCGCGCCATAGACAAGAGCTTCGATGATCTCACGCCATATGATCTTATGTTCACGTTTCCACATCCAGAGGAGAGACACCACAATAAGTACGATGATCGTGAAGACTCCAGATCTCATTGGTGAATACATTCGTATGAAGAGGAAATAGATCAAGGCGGCTAATGGGATCGCTACATAATAGCCCTCTCTCATCACAGCCCTTGCTGAAGGCAGTTGATCCTTAGGTACACCTTTAAGTCCCTTCTTGCTTGCCTGATAGCGAACCATGAAGCTAACAGAGAGGAAATAGAGCAGTGCGGGGATCAGTGCTGATAGTGCGACTTTGTAATAGGGGACTCCGAGCATGTCTGCCATGACGAAAGCTGATGCTCCCATGACTGGAGGCATGATCTGCCCACCGGTTGAAGCAACTGCTTCCACCGCTGCGGCATATTCAGCATCATAGCCAGTCTTCTTCATGAGAGGGATCGTAAAGGCTCCTGTGGTAACTACATTACTCACTGAAGACCCTGAGATACTTCCCATGAGGCCACTTGCGATGACGGCTGTCTGTGCAGGGCCACCCTGCCTATGTCCTGAAAGCGCATAGGCAAAATTGATGAAGAACTTTCCAGCACCAAGTTTATCGAGCATACTCCCAAAGAGGATGAATATGAAGACGAAAGTCGATGAGACTGCTATGGGGATCCCGAAGACTCCCTGGGTAGTCCATGACAGATTGTCTATCAATCTCCAGATAGAATATCCTTTATGAGCTATAGGTGAAGGCATATATCGTCCGAAGAGTGCATATATGATGAAAACTAGAGCCACGATGACGATCGGTAATCCAACAGTCCTTCTTGTACCTTCTAGTACGAAGATCAATATGAATAAGCCTAACCACTGTTCAGAGCGAGTTGGTCCGAAGACTCCCCTCTTCAATATTTCGTCAGGACTCAATGAGAACAGGAAGATCAGTGCGATCACGACTACTGCTATGAACAGGAGCAATCGTATCAATGATATATGTTCCTCATCCTTCTCGCCTGATTTCTTTCCGGTGTAAATGAGCATTGATAGTGATAGGAGAGTAAATAGATGGATACCCCCCTGAAGGATCGGTGTAAAGACACCAAACAATGCGGTATATAGATGGAATAGAGATAAAGCCGCAGCTATTACGGCAATGACTCGCTTATAAGCGACGTCTTTCTTTATCATGTTGCATTCTCCTACTGTAGTCTAACTGATATGTGATCTCCAGGATCACCTGCATGCCGAAATGTAAGATGGTAGACACCTTCACTTGTGTGTACTTCCATCTGTTGCTCTATGGTATACCCTACTCGATAATCGATCTTAGGATACGCTGAAGCTTCTTCGATCTCCACGGTATAGGAGTCATCGGTCTTAGTGATGGTACTATGAGGATACCTCGTTCCATGGTAATCATACGAATCGGTATCAAAGACCATCTTAGTCGGAACAAGACCGGCATCTGTCACTGAAAAGAATTCGGTGATCAGACCCCGATCATATGATTGTGTATAATGAAATGTCACAAATTCGATCTGTGCTATCGGCTCTGAGAACAGCACCTCATTTTTAGTGCTATTCTCTATCACGAGATGATTTCCCGTGATACAGCCGGCTATACAGATCACTGAAGCTGCCATAATCAGCAGCTTCAGTATCATTCTTCTAGTCGACTGGTTCATATTCAGTAGGAATATTCACACCCATCTCTCGATAGAACTTCGCAGCTCCAGCATGTAAGGGTGCGGAAAGGTTGATACAAGCATCTTCCAAGTTGGTATATTTCGCAACTGCTGCATGTACATTTACCCATGCATCCATATTTTCCCAGACAGCTTTCATCGCTTCATAAGTCGAATCCACAGATTCATCTTTAGTAGTATACATAACGATTCTTGAAGTTGGTGTAGTTACAGGATAATCAACACCACGGTATGTTCCAGCAGGGATGGTCTTCTTTGTGTAGTAGGGATAATCTGTATAGAAGTTCTCTTCTAATACAGGAATGATCTTCACATCAAATGTGGTTGTGAGGTCGAGTAATGCAGCTGATTTCAGTGGATGAGTGCTGATGAATCCATCGATCACACCATCTTTGAGAGCATTGACCATCTCAGCATCTGAGATGAACTCAGGTCTGATTGAATCATAGTCTAGTCCATAATAGCCTAAGACTTTTTTAGCTGCAGCTTCACCGCCGCTTCCTGCCTGTCCAACACCGATTCTCTTTCCAGCAAAATCTGCGGGTGTCTCGACATCACTATCAGCAGGAACAAAGATCTGTACCCAACTGATAAGGGTTCCGAATAATGATCTAAGGTCACTGAACTGTGCACCTTCATAGGTACCTTTTCCTGCATAGGCAAGATAAGCTACCTCATTCTGGCTGATTCCCCACTCTACATTTCGTTGCTTGAGGTTTCTCATATTCTCAAGTGATGCGCCACTTGATTCTGCTGATGCGATCATATTATCAACATTGGCATTAAGCACTTCTGCTAAAGCTACTCCCATTGGGTACAAAGCACCTGAGGTACCTGCTGTTGCTATTGAGATCGTCTGAGTACCCTCTTGTTGTCCTACAGCGAAGCTGAAGGAACATACGAGTACCAGAATACATACGATTGACATGATTCTTCTTTTCATCTACCTACTCCTAATTCTAAATATAGTTAAACTGTAAACATTTACTATATTTCTCATCATACACTAATAATTTCATCTGTCAATCATATTCATTTTTGAATTACACAGTTTTTTATTGACATATCACTCATTTCAGGCGTAAAGTGTAACTGTAAACATTTACTATAAACTATTCAGAAAGGTATGAATCATGAAATTTTTAGTTCGTAATACACAAACACTGCAAGGAGAGGTCAGTGTTCCGGGTAATAAATCTGGTACAGCTCGTGCTATTGTACTCGGTTCACTAGCTGAAGGCAAAACACGGGTATACAACCCGTTGCTGAATCTCGACAGTTTTTCAATTATCAGCATGTTTGAAGCTATGGGCGTTTCTATAGACAGCTCCAATCCCCATGAGTGGATCATAGAGGGATCTGGAGGGAACCTCTCAGTACCAAGCAGTGTGCTTGATGCAGAGAACTCCGGTACAGGTTTCTATATGGTAGTAGCAGCAGCAAGCCTTATCAAAGGTTGTTCGATAATCACTGGCGATTATCAGATCTGTTATAGACCTGCAGGTCCTCAGATAGATGCTCTTAACATGCTTGGTGCAGAGGTCTCCTCTACAAGAGGGAATGGTCTTGCACCTCTGGTGATCAAGGGAGTTCTCAAAGGCGGAGAAGCCTCGATGCCTGGGTATAATTCACAGTGGTTGACACCTATTCTCGTAGCTGGCTCTATGGCAGAAGAAGATACTCATATCACCATCACCGATGATAAGATGCTTGAGATCCCCTATATCAACATGACCTTAGGCATGCTCAAGCAGGTAGGGATCACCGTAGAGCATAGTGCTGATTATCGTGATTTTAAAGTTACGGGAAGGCAGAAGTTCAAAGCAACAGATTTCCATATCCCAGCTGACTGGGGCACCTCAGGATATCCTCTGGTCGCAGCTGCGATCACAGACTCTGATGTGACCTTCCACAATCTAGACACTGAAGATTATGCGGGTGAAAGAGCCTATGTCGATATCCTCAAACGGATGGGTGCTGATGTCGAAATCAGGAACAAGGGATTAGACGGGATCACCATCAAAGGTGGAAATACTCTTCATGGGATCGAGATCGATTGTGCAGGGACTCCTGATGCCGTACCGGCTCTCGCAGTACTTGGTTGTAAAGCTGAAGGTAAGACTGTCCTGAAGAATGTCTCAGCTAGCAGGTACAAAGAGACTGATAGGACCGCTATCATCAGAAAAGAGCTTGAAAAGATGGGTGGAAAGTTTGAAGAGACTCATGACACTCTTACTATCTACCATTCAGAACTCAAAGGGACATTCATCGATGGTCATCATGACCACCGTATCGTGATGGCCTCATCGATCGCAGCTCTCATCGCTGAAGGACCAACGGTCGTCGATCATGCTGAGTTCGCTAGTGTATCCTTCCCTACGTTCTTCGAGACGATGAAAGGTATCGGAGCCGATATCACTAGACTCGAAGAGGTCTAACTCATCAGATCTTAAGGCCTCTCCCTCAAAACAGGAGAGGCCTTAACAGGAGAGCCCCCTCATGCTTACCCCACTACAGATGCTGGTTTCCGGTATCGTCCTAGGTCTTACTCTCGGGTTAAGCCCCTCACCCATCATGACGTTATCCATCTCAAAGACGATCGGTTATGGGGCTAAGGAGGGAATCAAGATCGCCTTCGCTCCACTGATCACAGATCTTCCGATCGCTCTCATATCGATCCTTATCATCAGTAGACTCCCAAACAGAGAACACTATCTTGGTGTCATCTTCATCCTAGGAGCTCTCTTCATAGCAAGACTGGGATTAAAGGGTATCCGTACAAAAGGATTGGACGTCGGTCCTGATATGAAGAGTCCTGACTCGTTCAGACAAGGAGTCATCACCAACTTCCTCAATCCTCATGTTTATGTGTTCTGGTTCACGATCGGATCGGTAGCTGTTGTAGAATCCTGGACAGTAAGTCCCATCTCATCAGTGTTGTACCTCATAGGCTTCTATACTCTTCTTATTGGATCACGTGTAGTCCTTTCTCTCCTCATAG
>CAZLZY010000099.1:0-7841 GCA_964564075.1 uncultured Spirochaetales bacterium | reverse complement strand
TACTACACAAATTATAATGGCTTCTGTGCGATGGCCGGTATTGATATTGTACCGGTAACCACAACCATCGAGGATGGTTTCAGCCTGCCTTCAATAGAGGTCATAACCCAACAGGTGACACCAAGAACAAGAGCCATCTTGATCTGCAATCCGAATAATCCTACCGGAGCTGTCTATGACAAAGAGGTCTTAGGACAACTACTCCGTTATTGTGACGATACAGGTATCCTGCTCATCGTCGATGAAGTCTATCGAGACTTTGTGTATGAGACTGAACCTTTCAGTATTCTTCAGCATCCTGATGCAGGAAGGCAAGTAGTCATGATTGACTCTCTCTCTAAACGATATAGCGCCTGTGGTGCCCGTTTAGGTTCTATTGCCTCGTATAATCAAGAATTATTACAACAGATTCTCAAATGTGCACAATCACGATTATGTCCGCCTACTCTTGAGCAACTCTTTGCTAGATCGATGCTTGATCAAAGTGACCCTTGTATTGAAGATATGAAAGATCAATACCTTGAAAGGATTCAAGTAATCGAAGCAGCACTAGAAGCTTCCCCTATTCCCATACAGTTCTCTAAACCCAAAGGGGCATTCTATATCATTGCAGCACTTCCACAGGTGAATGCTGAGCTCTTCGCAAAGTTCATGCTCACGGATTTCTCCTATCAGAATACAACGGTGTTCGTCGCACCAGCAGAAGGTTTCTATAAAACAGCAGGAAAGGGGCAAAATGAGATTAGGCTAGCAGCTGTACTTGACCCTAAGAAATTAAAAACAGCTATGAACATACTTATTCGTGGATTAGAAGCTTATAAAATTAAAACTGCTAAAGAGGTAAGAGCTTAACAGATGAAACAAGAGTTAAAAACAACCGATATGAAACTTATGCAATTTGGAGCAGGGAATATTGGGCGCTCTTTTATCGCACAGATATTCTCTATAAACGGATATGAGGTCGTATTTGTTGATATAGATCATGTATTGATTGATAAGATAAACTCACAAGGGCACTACCCCGTCGTGATCAAAGATGATGGGAAAGCGGATGAGACGCTGATCGTGAACAGGGTGAGAGGAGTTTATGCCGATGACATTGAAGCTGTTATTCAGGAGTTTATCACTTCTGATATAATCGCGACCTCTGTGGGGAAGAACGCACTCCCCCATATCATCCCAACTCTTGCTGCCGGAATCATTAATCGATTTAATAGAGCTACTTCAGAACCGGTAAATATCATTCTAGCTGAGAACCTCCAGCAGGGAAAAGAGTTCGTAGAAGAAAGACTACTCAAGGCTCTTGGGCGTCATGCCGAACTGCTTTCAAGGGTAGGGATCATAGAGACGAGTATAGGTAAGATGGTACCGATAGTATCGGAAGAAGTAAAAGAAAAAGATCCACTTCTGGTCTTTGCCGAACCCTACAATACTCTCATCCTAGATAAGTCTTCATTTATTGGTCCTATCCCAAACATACCTCAGATCCATGCTGTTGATCATATTGATGCCTATGTAGCCCGCAAACTATTTATTCATAATCTCGGCCATGCCGCAGTTGCCTATATTGGGTACTCCAAGAAACCAGAAGCTACCTATACCTATGAGATACTTGAAGATGAGGACTTGAAGCTTCTTGTCAAACAGGCGATGGAGCAATCTGCCAGAGCCCTCCATTTGGCGTATCCCGCAGTATTCTCAAATAAAGAGCTTGATGATCATATCGAAGATCTGTTAAGACGTTTTACCAATAGAGCATTAAAAGATACGATCTATCGAGTAGGTAGAGACCTTTCCAGGAAACTTCACAGATCAGACCGGGTCATTGGGGCTATAGAGCTTTGCTATCATCATGACCAACCCTGCGATGTACTTTTGCAAGTTTTGTTTTTTGGTTTCACCTTCACTCTTGCAGCTACCGTTAGTGAAGCCCTGCTATCTGATACTCGCTTCATTCAAGAAACAAAAGGGATGTCTATTGAAGAGACACTCCAACGATTTTGCGGTTTAGACAGCCGGGAAGATAAGCAGTTCCGATCATTTCTCGTTTCATCCTTACGATCCATAGCTGAATCCATCAGTTGATAAGATGCTATACCTTTTCCTGTTGAATGAACCGAGTATGAGCTTCTCCACAGGATGGACATTCACCTCTATGAACACAAAGAGCCATGCCACAAGAGCCACAGATCCATCGCTCATCTTCTAGAGCTAAGAATGCATCCATCCCCTCCTCCCTCATCCTATCAAGGTTCTCGAGCATGCTCATCCCATACTTCGATCGGTATCGTTTATCGAGCCGTTTCAGTCGTGTACAAGGGTAGGACTCACATTCATAACAATAGGTACCGATCCTCTTCTCACAGTTCTTGATCGCACAATGAATACAGTGATTCGGTTTCTCAGTCGTATCAGGTCCGAAACATCCAGGACACCTCTTCTTCTCTCGCTGGAAGCCAAGACAGAGTGTACAGTTCATACCGCAAGGAGCTATATGATATTTCATATATACGATTATACCACAGGAGGAGAGATACCGAAGATCACTTCACCTGTGGTATAATCGTAGCAGAGAACAGGGAGGATCAAGATGTTATCACTACTTGCGAGAAGAAGATCGACACGGAGCTTCACCTCAGAGCTTGTGAAGAAGGAGTTGGTACAAAAACTCCTACATGCAGCACTCTATTCAGCCTCATCACGAGGTATCAGGCCCTGGGAGATCATCGTAGTTGATGATGATCAGCTGCTAGAGTCCTTGAGCTTAGCTAAGGCTCATGGATCTGCATTCCTCGCAGGAGCACCTCTAGCCTTCATCATATTGGGTATCCCATCTGAGAGTGATGTGTGGATAGAGGATACCTCTATCGTCTCCTCGAATATTCTCATAGAGGCTGAAGCCCTTGACCTTGGAGCCTGTTGGATCCAGATCCGTAATAGATACGCTACTGACAAAAAACCCTCAGAGGAGGTGATCAGAGAGCTTCTTGCTATCCCGCAGGATAGAGTCGTAGAGTCTATGATAGCGGTCGGACACCCTGCAAAGAGACGGGGAGGATATACAGCTGAAGACCTGCATTCAGAGAAGGTCTTCTATCAGACCTACCATACGTAACAGCTACTTTTTTCACCTCTATGCCTGTAAAGTTTCATTAACATCTCACAGAAACTCTATGATATACTAATACCTACAAGCTTGCTTAGCTCAAATTCATGTAACAATTCATTTTAGAGGATATGAGGTATGGATGCATTTAAGATTCAAGGTTTCGACTCCAAGACTAAAAGTACCTATGATGAGTTCCTCATCATCCTGCTCAGGCAGGTTCTACCAGATTTCAGACGCTATGTAGATGAGAAGATCAGACTCAAGAAGAAGATGACAGGGAACTTCATCTTCACCGGATTGTTCATTGCTATCCAGGGAGCTCTCATTGTCCCTCTGATCCAGGGCTACGTCAAAGAGTTCATCCTCAACATTGAACTGTTTGGTTCTTTCGGGGTGATCTTTCCCTACTTCTTCTTTTTCCCCTCGATCCTATGGCTCATCCTGCTCATCGCAGGACTGCGAAAACGCAGCAAGCTGAAGAAGCTGAACTATACCGCTCCAGTTTCAAGGATCGGAAAATCGGTAGTGAACTTCACCCAATACCCATTCGGTGACGGCTCTCTGATCATTGATGAGGAGGGACTGTTCCCCTTAGAACATGTGAGTTGCCCCTATCTCGATGATGCAGATGAGGTACAGAGACTCTGGGACTCCTATATAGAGAAGATCCAGAACCTCCCTGCAGTACTCGCATCGATCAATAGGTATGCAGTCGAGATCCCCAAGGAACTCGATGTGGAAGAATCCTTTCTTTATGATACAGAGACTACGCTACATGAACTCTATGATGAGATCGAGAAGGCCTTCAAAGCCAGAGAGTTCGCGACCATCGATATGGGGATCCTGGAAAGTAGTGATGAGCTAACAGATTTCATCGCAAAGAGCGATTATGGCCATAAAAGCTCTTCCTATATCAACACGGATCTCATAAGAGAGAAACTCGAGAAGATCCAGGGCATCAAATGGGATCAGATGGTCGGCACTATTGCAGAAGAACTCCCAGAGATCGTAGAAGAGGAGCTGCACGCTGCAGTACAAGAAGCTGAAGTGCTCATCGCAGCAGAGATAGATGATGTAGCAGAGATCACCATCACTCCCCAAGAGAGTGAAGAGGTCTTAGAGCAGGAACCTATAGAGGCATCTACAGAAGAACCCGTGGAAGCTACCCCAGAGTTATCTCCTGAAGAAGAGAAGATCGAAGAACCTCTAACCCCTGTAGTGGAGAGAGAACAACCAGAGGAGCAAGTAACACAAGAGATAGAACCGGTACTACAGAAGACCTCCTGGAGCGTGGATGAGTTCTCCGATAACGTGATCAAGAAGGTCCTCAAGGATATGGCTAAGATCAGTCTTCTACGAAATCATAGTGTGAAGAATATCGTAGCTACGATCGAACCACGACTCTCTGATATCATGCATTTCGGTGCCTATAACTTCTACTGTCCCTACTGTCATGAGAAGGATATCGAAAAACTGCTCAAGCAGGATTTCAACGCCCTCAAAGAGGGAAGCACAGATCCAATCTCTTGGAACGAACATGCGAGAGTCTTTCTCAAAGATTGGAAGGATGATGTATGGAAATGTAATCTCTGTGAGAGAGAGACAAGACACCCTATCCCAGTTCATAAACTCCTCTCCTCGGTATTCATGCCAGCCTATAACTACCTCTTACAGGAGAATGAGAAAGAACGTATCAGGGTCTACTCTAAACTCAATGTGAAGAAGATCGATTACCGGCAAGCCTATGAGAAAGAGAGAGATGAGATAGAAAGAGATAACAGACGTGAGATCGACTCTCAGGTATTGTCGATCCAGACGATGAGAGCTCAAGTCGAGAGTATCGGAGATGTCATCGAATCGATGGAATCACTGATGATCAAGATCAATGCAGTCGCAGAGAACAGACTTGACTCAGTAAAAGAGTATGCCCATTCCGTTGAGGAGAAGATCATCACAGAGAATAATGCCATCGTACAACAGGTCAGAAATGATGTTGCTGAACTGAGGAATCAGACCCATGCCACCTTGCAGAAACTCTCCTATCAGGAGAAGATCGAGGACTTGGAGAGAGACCGGGTACAGCAAGAGACCCTCAAGCAACTTGAGGAACTCAAAGACACCTCACTACAACAGGTCGAACAGACTGCTGAGCTTATCAAGAGTGCAGCGATGATGGTCTCGCAATCAGAAGAGACTGAAGCTATCCTACCGGTAGCGGGAGCCTTGGACTTAGCAGGAAAGAGACAGTCAGAGCTTGAAGAGCACCCTGGTTACGAGATCGATAAGGCTATCGAGCATGATTTCTGGGTCTTCAAGGATCTGATCACCGAAGAAGAACCTACTGAAGAAGGGAGGGCCTAGACTATGTCATTCAACGAGATCAAAGCAATTGATGGACTCGCAAAAGAGGTAAGTCTCAATGTAGCCCCTATCAGAGAGGATGTCGGGAAAAGTGTTAATATCCTACAGAAGATCGTAGGCTACTTCGGGAAGATCCATGAGACGATGGAGACGGGTATGGCCAAACTCATGGAGAATAATGCAACCATGATGATCGTCTCCAAGTGTTCAGAGCTTAATAGCTATAAGAATCTGCTCACTGAGATGTCATCACAACTCGAGCGAAAGAAACTCAATCTTCAGGAAGACCTCGATAAGATCAGGAATCGTTATGAACTGATCAATCGAGAGCTCATCCATAATACCGAATCATCGATCATGAAACTCGATGGCCATGTGATCAACCTCAATAAGCAGTACTTCAACAACACTAGCGCTATCGCCTATAACACCCGAGCGATACCCGTGACTAATACTTCGGAGAAGTATTATCTCGACTGTACCGCAGTGCGATCCTCCGCTGTCGAGAGCAGAGGTTTCGATGCCTGTAAAGCTATCTCAGCCTTCACCGAACAGCGAGGGGCCTTCTTCGAGGAGATCCAACGCTTCGTCATCCCTGATGAGGTGCTGAGTCCCGTACCGAAACAGATCCCGGTCTATCTTGTAGAGTATGAGGATACGGTGCTTGCCCATTATGTCCCTGGAGAGTTCGTAGCTCATGACTACTGTGTCGATTATAAGACGGAGAGGGTATTGAATCATCTGCAGGATAAAGTACGGACAAAAAAACAGGAGCTAAAAAAGAGAGTCGGGTATGCGAGTCTCACCTCAGAGGAGAAAGGGTTCATGAAAGAATCTCTTACACATATGTTCTCCTCAGGACAACTTCACGATACCAAGTGGGTCTCACTACATGAAGAACTCGATACCTTCATCAATGAACTCACCGTAGAGCTTGGAGGTTGACCATGAATAAGACACCAGGAAACAGAACCAATACAAAACATGCATTCATCCTAGAGAATGACCACTTCCCCGGGGATATCATCCCCGATACGAAAATCGAGATGTGGAAGACCATCACTCTTCGTGGTAACTGCTCGATCGGTGGTGGGGTCATGGGTAGCAACCTCGATATGAGGGGAGGTCCCTGTACCTTAGGTCAGAGTGCCTTCATAAAAGAGCATGCAGCCTTTACTCTCGATACCCCGAATGCATCATCACTAGTCAAAGGTTGTATCCAAGCAGAGAAGACCTTCATAGTCACTAGTCCACTTAAAGACCACTCAGCAAGACTCGTGATCGAGGGAGATATCTACTCAGATCAGGTGAAGATCGATCATGCCTTCATATATGGGAATATCTTCTGCAATACAGCTATGATCAGAGACTCTATCGTCTTAGGTGGGATCTATGCCACAACAAAACTCGAAATGGAGAGAACCGTAGTCGGGACCTTTGCTACACGAACAGCAAAACTCGGAGAGCAGGTGATCCTACTCCATCCGAATGCAGTGACAGAGAATAGACCTGAGATAGATAGCCCACTCTATTTCGTATTCCTCAACCCTGATGGAACGATAAAAAATGGCATCGCACTCAATAAAGAGGATGTCATCAAGAGAATGGATCAGGTGCAGAAGGAGGGGCTACAGAAGGACTTCATCGAACCACGGTTCGTCTTAGGTCTAGGGAACAGACTCCTGAACATCGAGATGATCACAGAACTCTTCGTACAGAATGCATCGATACTCTCAGAGAAGTATATGAAGAACAATACCCTAGGAGTCGATGAAGAGGCGGCAAAGGCTTTTGAACAGGAAGTATTCAATCACACCCAATCGGTCTCTGTCGAAGAACAGGTACTCACCTTCAATCTTGATGACTATACCCTACCAAAGAACTTCTTCGAAGTGATCAATACCGATAAGGAGGCTCAGGTAGAACTGATGAAAGAGGGAGAGAATGTGATCGAATTCGAGAATATATTAGTATCCTCCTCTGACAAACAGGCTGCCGCTATGCTCAAAGACTCATCAGAACAGACAGTCGAACCTCTCTTAGTAGAACCTATTGAAGAGGAGGCCTCTTCAAAACTCCTCGATTGAAATAGTATTACAGAAATACATTCAACTAAAGGCATCCTTATCGTTATACGATCAGGATGCCTTCTTTATATTCAGAATCCTACCATCACAGCTGAATTACCACTACATTTACTATTCCGTGATATTATCACGTTTTAATATTTTACTCATACTAAGAGGCTGTTATGAAACGATCTATTGCGAGCATACTATCTCGTTGGAGGAATGCCTGAAGCAGTAAAGAATTGGGTATCTATGAGAGACATCACCCTCTTATCTACTATCCAAAGCAATAGAGTGAATGC
>CAZLZY010000098.1:7421-7887 GCA_964564075.1 uncultured Spirochaetales bacterium | reverse complement strand
CCGGCCTCAACATGTGAGTATCCGCTAGATACAGATGCAAATTCTCCATTACCCTCAAAGACGAACACCAGACCATAGGTCTGTAGTGTTCTTGGCCGATACAGCCTTGTATTACTTTTGGTTTTAAGATACCCAAAACGATCAATTCTGAGACCCGACATTTGTTGAAGAAGTTCTATATCTCTCATCAATTTATCCATGTTTTCTATCATAAGTGCAATGTGATTCAGATACAAGAGGGTTTATTATCAAATCAGGGACCAGCATCGGAACAACAAATATGAGTTGCCCTCTTAACTGAGCAACAGGCTGATAGGATCAGATCGCGAAGATCATATCAAACCGCATGATGAGAAAAAATACAAATTAGCGTGGAGGAATGTAAGATGAATGAGAGAGAACTACTGCTAGCGAACTTAAGGCGGGAGCAAGGAGGGATCGTTCCCGGAGATATCGAATTAACCCC
>CAZLZY010000098.1:0-7411 GCA_964564075.1 uncultured Spirochaetales bacterium | reverse complement strand
CTCAAAGAATTCTTCGAAGACCATCCTGATACGACAATAGAAGAATATTTTGGTTTCTACCACAGGACTACACGAATCGAACAAACACCGACCTATGAAGGAGATGGAAAACAGCTCTTCTCACACCTAGAAGTACCTGATCGATTCGATGTTGATTCATATGGTATCGGAATGTCCTACGGATCAGAAGCTGCATTTCATATGTGCCATTTTCATGCACCCCTAGAGACTACTGATACTTCTGAAGAGGATATAAGATCATATAGATTACCGATCATCACAGAGGAAGAAAAGAGACGTATTGCCGATTTTTCTATAACTACGAAGGCTGCAGGGTATGCTGCTTTTGGTCAGCTAGAACAGACTATCTGGGAACGTGCCTGGTTGATTCGAGGTATGAACGATCTCATGATCGATATGGCCATGGGCGATGAGAGAGCTAACATCCTCCTAGATCGTATTACAGAACATGCTTGTCGTTCAGCAGCTCTCTATGCAGAGAGTGGCTATGATATTATCGGGATCGGAGATGATATCGGCATGCAGCACAGTACTATGATGAGTGTCCCTATGTGGGAAGAATGGCTGAAACCAAGACTTACGAAGGTCATAGATACCATCAAAGCCATCAATCCTGATATCCTGGTATTCTATCACTCCTGTGGATATGTGACCCCGTTCATCCCGGGGCTCATCGAAGCTGGTATCGATATACTAAATCCCATACAGCCTGAATGTATGGACCTCTTTGCAATCGATGAAGAGTTCGGTGACAGAATCTCATTCTGGGGAGGGATCGGCACTCAGACGACCATCCCGTTCGGAACGCCACAAGATGTCATTGACAGAACCAATGAGATACATGAACATTTTAAGCATAAGGGTGGTGTCGTCATCTGTCCTACACATCTTGTAGAACCAGAGGTTACCTGGGATAATCTAAATGCCTATAGAGATACGATCTTTAGTCTAAGAGAATAGTTAACTGGGATCCACTCAAGGATCTGAGTGGAATAACTATGGTGACCTAAGTACTAATCAATCAGAACGTATCGATTACCGTACCATCTCTATATTCTACGATACCCTGAGGGGCTGAATGTTTTGGAATGGTCACAGGCTCCCCCGTTATAGCTTGTATGGTCGCAAGGAGTTCTCTCATGGTGGTTACTGGTATGCCTGCTGCTTCAAGACGGTTAAGTAGATCTACTCGTTTAGGATTCACTGCTATACCCCGTTCGGTGACTACCACATCAACGGTCTCCCCTGGAGTACAGATCGTTCGTACAGAGGCGCAGATCGAGGGGATCCTTCCTCTAAAGGAGGGAAGGACAGCTATAGTCAGCTGTGCCCCGGCTGCTGTATCTGGAGCTCCGCCTAGTGCACCTAGGATTCGTCCATCTGTCCCGGTAAAGGAGTTCACATTGAAATCCAGATCGACTTCAGTGGCAGAGAGGACCATGATATCCAATCTATGAGCTATACACCCTTCATTCGTCAGGTCCCCGTAGAGTGAAGAACTCATCTCGATATGATCCCTGTTCTCAGCAATAGATCTAGCTGCTGCATCATCAAAACTCTGAACATCATAGAGACGCTCTACAAGACCATCTTCATACATCTTCACGAGAGGTTCGGTGATACCACCAGAGATAAAAGAACATCTTATGGCTTTCTTCTTCAGATATTCTGCGAGAATCTGAGAGACCTCTAATGAGATACCCCCACTTCCTACTTGAAAGGAGAACTCCTCTCTGACTAGTCCTGATGCAAGGATCACCTCTGTAGCTCTCTTTGCGATCAGTTTTTCTACTGGTCGCTTGGTCCGCCGAATAGAACCTCCAGATAAGCCCTCTTTCTCACCAATTGAGGGGACTCTGATGATCCCATCGATTGCCTGAAAGGGAATAGCTACGGGTATAGTCTTTTCTTCATGATCAGTGATCACTGCGACGTAATCAGCTTTTAGCGCATCGGGAATCGCATATCCTATAGACCCGAACCTATTAGGTCCCACACAACCGGTGGCATTACCATTCCCATCAATAGCTGATGCTGCGATGAAGGCGGTATGGATGATTATATCATCCTGCATAAGAGCTCTGGCCCTACCTCCGTGGGAACGTATCACAACAGGTATACCCAGCTCACCCTGCTGTACTGCTGTGGCTAGAGGAGGTTTCATCCCTGTGGTCTCGATCATTGAGATAACACCATCTTCGGTTGCCTTCAATACGGCTTTACAGGACTCCCCCATGACGGAGGAGAGGCAGAGGATAAGATTCTGGAAACCCATCTCAGTCAACGCTTCTAAGACCATCTGTAATACACTATCACCGAGCCTGAGATGGTGATGGAAGCTGATCCTCATACCATCTTCAAGTCCTGATGCCTTTATGATATCAGGTAGGCTTTGATAACGAACAGGGGCACGCCCCTTCTTTCTCATTGCATCGATAAGAGGATCTTCTGTTGGTAGGGATTCTTGATTGGTCGTATGTATCTTCTTAGTATGAGTAGTGGGAATCACTACCCCATACCCATGATACTTCTCTGGAATATTTCGTGATCTCATGACTACTCTTCTTGTTTGGTATATCTTGTATGAAGCTCTACTATCCGTCGGGCCTGTGCCTCTACGGGAGCATCGATCATCTGTCCTGAAACAGCCTGTACTTCCCCTGAAGCTGCTGATAGGACTCTCTTTGCCCAATCGATCTCATCACCTGTTGGAGAGAATATGCTGTTGATGATCTCGATCTGATCAGGATGTATCACTGATTTCCCACAGCAGCCAAGCGATCGTGATCGCATCGCTTCTGCCTTAAGGCCCTCTATATCATCAAGAAAGCCCCAAGCACAGTCATGACATTCAATCCCATAGGCTGCTGCTGCATTGACAAGTCTACTTCTCACAGAATCCAAGGCATATAAAGGTCCTTTTCTTCTGATCCCGGTAACTCTACAATAATCTTCTGCGCCAAAGCCTAAGGCAGTTATCCTCTTTGAGGCTCCTGCGATCGCATATGCAGACTCTACCCCGATAGGGGTCTCGATCAGTATATGTAATCTTGTTGATCCAATGATCAGAGGAGAGGACTCTTCAAGCTGCTCAATATACTGCTGTGCCTCTTCTACCTGTGCTACTGACTCGACTTTGGGGATACGTATAGTTATTGGTCTCTTTCCGATCAAAGCTGAAAGATCCGCTTTCCACCAAGGAGTATCTAGGCCATTGATCCGAACGACTATCTCAGTCGCTTCAAAGTCCCATTCCAATAACATCTGTGCTAGTAGTATTCTAGCCTCAGCTTTCTTATGAGGGGCTACGGCATCCTCTAGATCATAGATGACTGCATCAGCTCCATAGATTTGAGCCTGGATCATCATAGAAGGTGTGTTCGCTGGAGTATATAAGAGTGTTCTCATTCTGTCTCTCCCCTCTTCATCTCGTGGGCTACAGCTTTGATACGTGCCCGGATAACAAAATCTAGAGCCTGATCATCAACAATAACCAAGTTACCGGTAGTGATACCTAGCTCTGTTACTACCTGCTTAACGACCTCTCTGATGTGTTCCCCAAAAAGGGCATCGACAGAAGAGGTGATAGCTATCGTCAATGGAGAGGCTTGTCCCTCCAGTCTGACGATCAGATCACCTCTCTTACGGTTACCGGTACCTACCTGCATATACCTTACAACTCCTGGTATGAGAGGCTCAGGTAGCGAGTCCTTCCCGCAGACAGTTTACCGACACCTGCCATACCGTAGGGGTATGCTTTTGGATCAGTCCACTTGATGAGTTCTTCACCATCGATACTGCATATATAGGTAGCACCTACACAGCGCACCTCTACCTCATATCTCTTATTCAGATTCCAAGGATAGACCACCTCAGTGACCGTCTGGAGATCCTTATCTCTTTTGATCAAAGCGACTGTATCTGCTCCACTTAGCCCAAAGAAATAGCCTGAAGCAGCTCCTCTTGCTCTGAAGATCAGCATATGGCTCTCACCATATTCCGGTATCAGCGTAGTTGAAGCAGTATAATCAGCTCCATAATAGGGGCCACTGTAGAGTTCACTCGTATCAGTGGTTATCATATGGAGAGAATCCTGCTCTATATCAAAGGCTCCCCCTGATAGGGAACATCGGGTGAGACCTTTGAACTCTTTGATCTCATCTTTGAAATCTATAGAGAACGATCGTTTCCCAGTGATTGAGAATCCAGTGATCACGAGAGTTCCAAGATACTTCTCACTATCGAAGTTCGTTGCTAATATGCCAACCTCATCAATGGCGAAGGGGACTTCTGGTAAGGTGTAATCAAAGGAGAACTCTCCAGATTCACCAACGAAGATATACTCTGATTCACATACTTCCTTAGCACTCGCATCTCTCACATAGGGAGATAGAGCTATTCTCTGGCCACTCATCTTCTCTAGATATCCGGAAACCTTGAAAGTCTGCCCTCGATAGGCTGTAGGCGTGAAGGTAGGAGAATACCGCTCATCATCAAAGGAATCTCTCCTATAATAGGGTTTATAGAAGATACGAGCCCGATCTCCTCGAACGAGTCTGTCTAGGACTACGGCTACTCCATCTTCCCGGTAGTACTCTTCACCCGGTGCAACCGGTGCAAGATAATCGGAAGAGGACCTGAGCCCTGAAGTTCCACCAGGAAGTGAAAGATCCAAGACGATATCATCACTGAAGGCACCGACTCTCCACTGTTTCGGGACTTCTATCCCTTCGAGTCCAGCACCTAGGATCGCAAGCTCTGTTGCGGCATTTGGTAGATTTATGATGTTCAGTGCACCTGAGATACTACTTGCGACATGTACATCACCGATTGGTCTTCTGTATCTTTCTGGGATACCTTTAGGTCCTTTCATAACACCGAGGATCGCTCCGACGTTACCGGCATTACAATCAGTATCCCAACCACACATGGTCGCGATCTCAATTGTTCTCGCAAGATCGCCTTGCCCATAGTAGAGTGCGAGAGCACAGACTCCTGCATTCGGAATCATATGACAGACTCCAGGATACTTATCATATCCGAAATCTCGGGTAAGCATATCTCTACAATCTCTCCAGTGAGTTTGTACGGGGTCCTTCTTATAGAGTTCATGTACTGCTGTGACGACACGTGTATATTCAGAATCTTCAGGTATATAGGTAAGAGCCTTCTCTATGATCTTCTCGATATCATCTTCACTGAATGCGAGAGCGATACATACTGCTATGAAGATCCCACCATAGACACCATTTCGCCCATGACTGACACTCGCTGCCATCTCGGCGAACTTAGCTGCCTGATCGGGGTCATCTGGTGATACCCAACCCCAGGAGTCGATGAATATCTGTCCACCGATCTGTTCTGCTAGTGCAAATCCATTGACCTCTCCGCTTCCTGATTCTGGTGGTTGCATACCTGCTGCAATATTGAGGTATGCGGTATGTTCGGTAGATCTGCCGTAACCACCCCACCAGAAGAATCCGATCCCCTCTCGGGTATAATCAAGCCAGGTTCTTCCTACTGCCTCTGCACTCATCGCTCCTTCTTGATCGATCAGTGCCCGTATGAAGAACATGGGTCCATTCACATCATCATCTGCCGCGAAGTTCTTATAAGCTTTCACATATCCGGTGATATCACCATAGGTCTTCTGTATTCTCTCATAACTCCAGATAGTCGGTTCTACCGGCGCACCGAGTCGTACCCCTGCACATTTCCCTAGAAGTCCACCATAGACTTTTTGACGATACTGTTCTGCTGTCATAGCTTTCATGCTTCCTTTTAAAAATACAACCTGCAGGCAGAGAGACTCTGCCTGCAGGAATACTATTCGTTAGTCGCGTTTTATTTCTTAGAGAACGGAGTTCGCATACTCTGTTACTTTGTCTCCACCAAGATCATACCATTCTTTTACGAATTCATCGAACATATCGGCTGAATATTCGCCACTGATGATCTTGAAGTTATACTCTTTCTGTAGATTACTCAAAGCATCCCATGTTGGTGAGAGTTCTTCTGGGATTGGGAAATCTGGATCGCCTACAGCGTATTCAAGGATGAATTCCCAACCTTTCATGCCAGCAGGTCCCATCAGAGGAGTTGGTGCATCCCAGCTCATGACTTCATGGAATCTTGGCCACCAGTTGTTCGCTTCATCGGTAAGAACGACTTTACCACCACTCTTGTTGTAATGGATACCTTCAAGACCGTATCGTTCCATGAACTGTCCTTCATCCGTTGCAAGGTATTCAAGAAGCTTGAATGTCAGGTCTTTGTTAGCTGAGAGAGCACTGATCGCCCAGCCTCTTGTCTCTTTAGCTGATGATACAGGATATCCCTGTCCTACACCTTTTGCTGGTGGTAGAGCTACAAGTCCAACACCCTTGTTCTCTTGGAGTTTGTTATTGTAGATATCAAGAACGATACCTGCAGTACCGAATACCATACCGACTTCACCCGTATAGAGTTTATCTTCCATGGTGTCCCATTTGGTGGTGATATAGTCGTTATCGAAGATACCTTCAGCATAGAGTTTTGCATAGAATGCAAGTTTCTCTTTCTGAGCATCAGAGACGCCTTTGTATATATATGAACCACCTTCTTTGATCCAAGTAGCAGTATTTCCAAATGCCTGATCAAAAGTGAAGTCCATTCGTGAAGTGTTACCTGTATCAGTCACGACAGCAGATTCTGGATGATTCATCTTGATGGTCTTCATCATGTTGTAATAATCATCGATAGTCACTGGCATCTTTCCACCAGCTTCTTCGAACCAGTCTTCTCTTACGACAGCTGTTCGAGCTCGAGGAGGAGCGATCCAGAGCAGGTAGGGGTAATTAGCCATTCTCTGCTTGTTGAAGTCCATGAGTACATCCTGCATGATTGCAGAATTTGCAACGTAGGGAGTCAGGTCTTCTAGGATTCCCTGCTTGCTGATCGCTTCATCTCCACCCTGAAAATAGATCAGGTCTGGGATATCGCCACCGAGTAGCATGAGATTCAATTTTTCAGCATATGCGCCTTCTGGCATATCAATGAACTCTAATACGACTTCCTGTCCAATATACGCAGAGAATCCTGCTATGATGTTATCGAGGTGAGCTTTGTCCCAAGGATTTGATTCTGATACATCTTTACAGACGATCTTGATCACAGGAACATTCTCTTCCATCTTTAATTCCTGTCCACCTCCGGCAAACAGACTACCTGTTACTAATAGACATAGTACCAGTACTGATAAAACTTTCTTCATGGTAAACCTCCTTACGGTTTGCGGGGGCTCATCCCCCTAATAGACTATTCTTTTATCGCTCCCTGCAATCTTCCCTTTACGTAATATCGTAATACGAATGGGTAGAATACGAGGATCGGAACGATCGCAATAATGATC
>CAZLZY010000097.1:0-7913 GCA_964564075.1 uncultured Spirochaetales bacterium | reverse complement strand
GGTATCATTACCGAAGTATGTGATATCTTGCTCCTCCATCTTATCCCAGCCTTTACTGAAGGAAAGAGCCGTATCCGTTAGGATCTTACCGAAGTCACCTTCGAGACCGCCATATAATACGGGAACTTCCTCTTCAGCTGCAGAAGGATCTAATGCGACTGATATACGATCGGTTCGTTCCATGATCATTTCTATAGATTCAAGCTTAGTACCTGCAACCTCATTAATGAGGTCTTTAGCAATATCAACATTCACGGTGATGACCACTTCACTCTTCTCTCCGAGAGCCCTAAAATATTCATCATCAGTGAACGGTGAGGTATGAGTACATCCGCTTAGAACGAGCAGCCCCAAAATGATCGAAGCTGCTATCAGTCTTTTCATGAAGGATACCCCTCTATCTTACTTATGCTTTCTCTAAAGAGATTACCGCTGTATGGTCACCCATCACTACGGTAATAGTATTGTTTTCCAGTCCATCAACACATGTTGCCAAAGTTTCGGAACAAATATAATCTTTGAACATCGAAACAGATTTCTCTACAGTCTCATCACCTGAGACACTCAATGAGATCCTGTCGGTAACATCGAGACCCGTCTCTTTTCTCTGATTCTGGATTGATCTGATGATATCACGTGCAAGTCCCTCTAGAAGAAGATCTTCTGTCATCTCACTATCAAGTCCGACTGTTAGATTACCTTCATTGAGAACTTTCATATTCTCTTTCTCAGTTCTCTGTACCGCAAGAGCCTCAGCATCGATGGTGATCGTACCAGCACTATAGGTGATCTCTTTTGTAGTACCATTGAGTATTGCAGAGATCATATCCATATCGAATTCAGCTATCATACCTGCAACTTCTTTCATATGTTTTCCAAGCTGTCGACCTAATACTTTGAAATTAGCTTTTGCTGAATAGGATACAAGATCCTCTTCATTCTCACGAAATACAACACTCTTCACATTCAACTCTTCTTTGATGATACCTTCCATCTCTTTAAGGATCGTTAGTTCATCCTTATCACGTGATACTAGGTATAACGCTTTGAGCGGTTGTCGAGTCTTCAATGAATGAATCGCTCTAAGCGATCGTCCCATCGTTACCGTCTGCCGTGTGACAGACATCTTCTTCTCAAGATCAAAATCTCTCAGTCTCTCTTGGTATTCAGGATAGCTCTGTAGATGTACAGATTCCTGCATAGATTCATGTTTAAGATTCAAATACATCTCTTCTGTGATGAAGGGGATGATGGGAGCTGCAACTTCGATCAACTTGATCAGTACGGTATATAATGTATCATATGCCTGGAGCTTATCCGTATCATTCTCAGATCGCCAGAATCTTCTTCGTGATCTTCTGATATACCAGTTATTAAGTAGATCGATGAATTTAGTGATTGGACCACAAGCTTTTTGGATCTCATAGTTCTCTAGGTGTTCTGTCATATCATGTACGAGAGCTTCAGCTTCAGAGAGTATCCACTTATCAAGAGGATTGTCAGGTGTATAATCGATCAAACCGTTCGGAGCACTGTATTCATCGATATTCGCATAAGTTATGAAGAAACTATAGGCATTCCACATAGGGATGATCAAGTTCTTGAGTACTTCTTTCACTCCATCATCTGAGAATTTCAGGTCTTCTGCACGAACAACAGCAGAGTTCATCAGGAAGAAACGAAGAGCATCTGCACCGAAAGTATTGATCACTCCCATTGGATCAGAATAGTTCCTTTCAGATTTAGACATCTTCTTCCCATCCTCTGCAAGGACGAGACCATTTGTCACAATATTCATTGATACAGGTGTATCGAATAGCCCAGCAGCTAAGATCGTGAGAGTATAGAACCAGCCACGTGTCTGATCGAGGCCTTCACAAATAAAATCTGCTGGGAAATGTTTCTCTATGAGGTCTTTGTTCTCAAAAGGGTAATGACTCTGAGCAAAGGGCATAGATCCAGATTCGAACCAGCAGTCCAGTACATCAGGTATCCTTCTCATAGTACCCTTGCCATCTGGGCTCGGCCATGTCAGGTCATCAACGAAGTGCTTGTGAAGGTCTTCGATCTTCTGACCGCATTTACCTTCGAGCTCCTCTATTGAACCAATGACTTCGATATGATCAGAACCATCACATTTCCATATGGGGATGGGGTTTCCCCAGTATCTATTTCTGCTGATGGCCCAATCTCTTGCACCCTCAAGCCATTTACCAAATCTCCCCTTCTGTAAGTGTGAGGGCACCCATTTGATCTGGTCATTCGCTTTGAGCATCTTATCTTTGATCTTTGTCACATCAACGAACCAGCATGATAATGCTCGATAGATCAATGGTTTCTTAGTTCTATAACAGAAGGGGTAACTATGTTTATAGTTCTCTCGTTTTACGAGTTTACCCTCTTCTTTCAATCGTTTGATGATCGGTTTATCAGCATCCTTAACAAAGAGTCCTTCATAATCTGATACTTCGAAAGTAAACTTACATTCAAGGTCAATAGGACACTCTACCGGTATTCCTGTACCTTTAAGGACATTATAGTCATCCTCGCCAAAGCCCGGAGCAGTATGTACGATACCACAACCATCATCGTCAGTTACATAATCACCTGTGAAAGTCCTGAAGGCTCCTTGTTCAGCATGTTGTGCAAAGTAAGGGAAGAGTGGTTCGTATTCGATTCCGGTAAGTTCGCTCCCCTTATAGGTCTCTACAATCTCAAATTCCTCTTCATTCTTGAAGTATGAAGCTACAGCTTTCTTTCCAAGGATATAATATTCATCCCCATCTTTGAGTTTCACATAATCGATATCTGGCCCTAAGACGAGAGCCAAGTTCGATGGAAGTGTCCATGGAGTCGTCGTCCATGCCAGTAGATAGGTGTTAGGTTGGTCTTTTATTGCAAAACGAACAGTGATAGCTGGATCGATAACATCCTGATAACCACCGAGATTAACTTCGAAGTTAGACAGCGGTGTTGCTAAAGCAGGGCTATAGGGCATGATCTTATACCCTTCATAGACAAGACCTTTATCAAAGAGAGACTTGAAGACCCACCAGATAGATTCCATAAAATCGGGGTCCATAGTCTTATAATCATTCTCAAAATCGACCCACCGGCCCATTCTTGTCACGATGTGTTCCCATTCTTCAGTATATCTGAGGACGATTGACCGACATTTCTCATTGAATTCAGCGATTCCGTATTCTTCGATCTGGCTCTTACCAGAGATACCCAGAGTCTTCTCTATCTCATATTCGACAGGTAGGCCATGACAATCCCATCCGAATCTTCTATTAACACGTTTACCCTTCATAGTCTGAAATCTAGGGATAACATCTTTGATGGTGCCTGGGACAAAATGTCCGAAGTGTGGTAATCCTGTTGCAAAAGGAGGTCCATCATAGAATATGAACTCATTATCCTCATCACGTGTATCTATTGATTTCTGAAAAATGTCGTTCTCTTTCCAAAATGCGATTATATCCTCTTCCATTTTTGGGAAGTTAACTTTGTTGTCTACAGGTTTATACACAATACTCTCCTAGCTCATATTCTTATATCATATGTCATTCGATTTATGGTATGCTTAAATTCACGTTAATCATTGATCTGTTATAAAAGCAATCAAGAAATAATATAGCTATTTACCAATAAATTTTCAATGAGTATTGACAACAATCCTAGTCAATGTATAGGTTTCATGTGTGAGAAGTTATAAGATACCAAAGAATATTTCAGAATTCGCCTCAGTATTCCATGAAAACTCATTCAGTCTCTATATCGTAGGGGGAGCTGTGAGGGATCATCTTCTTGGTAATGAGAATTCTGATTATGATTTTGCAACGGATGCAACACCAGATGAAGTGATCGAACTATTCCATCATGTCATCCCTACCGGTATTACTCATGGGACCGTAACAGTCATCTTCAAGGGTGAACATTTTGAGGTCACGACTTTTAGGACTGAGTCTGGTTATGCAGATAACAGGCATCCAGATTCGATAGAGTTCGTCGCTGATCTTTCTGAGGATCTTTCGAGACGAGATTTCACGATCAATGCTTTAGCTGTTGACACCAAGGACAGTAAGATCATTGATGAACATGAGGGTCTATCAGATTTGAAAGATCGTGTCATAAGAGCCATTGGTTCACCGAGATCACGCTTTACCGAAGATGCTCTGAGGATCCTCAGGGGGTATCGTTTTACAGCTGTGCTGGACTTCTGTATTGAACCGGAGACCAAAGAAGCTGCAAAAGGACTCGTTCATACTATATCGAATATATCAGTTGAAAGAATAAGAGACGAACTTAATAAGATGCTCTCTTCAGATAAACCCTCTATAGGCCTTATTGCCATGAAAGATGATGGGTTATTGGACTATATACTTCCAGAATTAACAGAATGTCATCAGATCGAACAAAAAGGTGTTCATAAGTTTGATGTATGTATGCATAATATCTACTCTTGTGATGGTGCACCGAAAGACAATCTTATCGTTCGTTGGGCCGCCCTACTTCATGATATCGGAAAACCTGAATCACTTGGTACAGACGAGAAAGGGTTTCCTACCTTCTATCTTCACGAAAGGATATCTTCCTCAATAGCAGATGGTGTCCTAAGACGACTGAAGTTCTCAAATACTGATAGGTTGAGAATCCTCCATCTTATCACACATCATATGTTTCATTACACTCCACAATGGTCAGATGCTGCTATAAGGCGTTTTATCTCTCGTGTTGGTGTGGATTATCTTGATGATCTCTTTCTATTGCGTATAGCTGATTCTTATGGTGCTGCAGGGGTCCCCGTAAACGATTCACTACTCGTTGAGTTCACTACTCGGATAAACACTATCCTAGCTCAGGAGAGTGCTTTCATGATACGTGATCTAGCAGTTTCGGGAAAGGACCTTATTGAGGCAGGAATACCTAAAGGACCATTCATCGGACATATCTTGAAGGAACTCCTAGATACGGTGCTCGATGATCCTAAATGTAATACAAGAGATGATTTGATTCGTTTGAGTATTAATATATTTGAAAAACTGTCTTAAGGATGTAATTCCGTAAAGGCTATGCCAGCAGCATGCTGTTCAGCCTCTTTCTTGTTCTTTCCTTTCCCAGGCCCATATAACTTCTCATTGACAGTAACACTAATCCAGAAGATCTTATCATGGTCTGGACCAGTCTTTTTCACAACAGAATACTTAGGATAGGTCTTGTATTTCTTCTGTACGAGTTCTTGAAGGAGTGTCTTATAATCTTTCTTGTGTTTGTTCTGCAATACTTTCGTGATCTCAGGGATCATATAGGTGAGCACAAAATCTTGTGCTGCTTTGAATCCTGAATCTAGATAGTTTGCACCGATGATAGCCTCTAGACAGTCTGCAAGAATTGCCTTCTTGTTCCTACCTCCGGAGTACTCCTCACCCTTACCGATAAGAATGAAATTATCAACTTTGATCTTTTTTGCTATTTCAGCAAGACTGTCTTCACTCACGACAAATGATTTTATTCGTGCGAAGTCGCCTTCCACCATAGTCTGGTAATAGTTCCGATACAGGAATTCACTGACGATAAGACCTAAGATACTGTCACCTAAGAATTCGAGTTTCTCATTATTATCTATGTCTTTATGGTGTTCATTAGCAAAGGAACGGTGACTAAAAGCTAGGTTCAGGAGCTCTAGTCTCCTGAACCTTATAGCTGCATGCTTTTCAAAGAGTTGAAGTTCACGTTTCCGTTCACTTGATACTTTGGGTGCCTTATACTGCTGTAAATCTTGTAGAAAAGCCATACGCTATTCTAAAGTCTTAGAGCTGTGTTGCAAGATAGTCAACTGCATCTTTTACAGTCTCGAACTCGTTTGCCTTTTCATCAGGAATGGTAACTCCCAATTCCTCTTCGATAGCATACACAAGCTCATATGTGTCAAGACTGTCCGCACCAAGATCCTTTCGGAATGATGATTCAAGATTGATCTTGCCTTCTTCAATTTCGAGCTTATCCGCAATCAGTGATTTCAATTTTTCAAACAGGTCATCCATGTTAAACTCCTTACGGTTGTTGATTAACCAATATCTTCAAGATTCAATACCTGCTTACCTCTGTAAAATCCGCATTTCGGACATACTCGGTGAGGAAGAACCTTATTCCCACAAGTGCTACACTCAACCAACTGGGGGGCACTTAGCTTCATATTAATGGATTTTCTTGTTCTCGTTCTAGCTTTTGAAGTCTTATATTTAGGTACTGCCATTTACTTTTACCTCTTAAACGTTCTCAGTCAAAAGACAATACCTTAATTATCTTCTATTGTCAACATATTTAGTTTACTTCGTAACCTATCTGCGACAATTGCTGGAACCATTGTACTTATATCGGCACCATACCGGGCCAACTCTTTTATTGCTGATGCTCTCAGCACAAAATACTTGTGATCTGTAGGTAGAAATACCACCTCCAGGTCGTTATAGATCTGTTTATTGGTCATTGCAAGTTCAAACTCATATTCAAAATCAGCAAGAGCTCTCACTCCACGGATCATGATATGAACATCATATTTCTTAGCAAAATCAACAATCAGTCTATCCCAAAGGACCACAGTTATGTTCTCATGTTCCTTCAGTAATTCAGTCATCATCTCCAGTCGTTCGACCCCCGTGAAGAAATACTTCTTAGCAGTATTCTCCGCAATGATCACGTAGAGATCATCAGATATATTCGCAGCTCGTTGAATGAGATTAAGATGTCCATTCGTAGGAGGATCAAAACTCCCGGGTAACATAGCCCGCAACATTATCTTTTATTCCTAGTCAGATCTACTGCATTCTTTCTCTCGTTTACGATCTTCTTGATCTTATCAGTTGATTCCTTTGTTTCGATCTGAAATCTTTTAATGATGGAGAACGGTCCAGTCGAGTTCTTGTTCTTATACTCGATCACGGCGAACGTCCCATTCCCTATATAACTTATCCTCTGTCGCTCTGTCAACTTCTCATCTTCCTGAAGCTTTCTGAGTACACAGTCGAAATGAGCGATCTCTCCAGGTTCACCACTACTGAAAGCCTGAGTAATACTCTCGATAGGCTTCTCACAGATAGAACAGTTAATTGGATCGTACTCTTTTACAAGAGCGATCTTCTTCCCACGATACCGTTTAAAGTTTCGTTTCCGGTTTCGACCACCCTTCTTTGGTTCTTGCTGCTGGTTACTGCTGTTATCTTCCATATTCACTTCCTAACATGACTACATCTTATATAAGAATGAATCATCTTTCAAGAAACTAAAAAAAAGAGCTATATGTTAGACACATAACTCTTCTCCAGCACCTATAGAATTACCTTATTTTCGTTTGATAAGTTCTTTGACCTTAGCTGATTTACCGACTCTGTCTCTGATGTAGTAGAGTTTTGCTCTTCGTACACGACCTCGTCTCACAACATCGATCTTTTCAATTCTTGGTGAATGTAGTGGGAAGATTCTTTCCACTCCGACTCCATAAGACATCTTTCTTATAGTTACGGTCTTTCTTACACTTGTATTGTTCAGCGCGATAACAAGTCCTTCATAGACCTGTACTCGCTCAGTCTGTCCCTCTATAATCTTAAAGAAAACTTTTACTGTATCACCAATACGAAAGTTTTCAGCATTTTCTTTCAGCTGTTCAGCCTCAATTGCCTTAATAATATCCATTGCTCTCACCCCTTCGAATTATTTTCTAAATGTAATAGGTCAAGGATCTTAGCCCCGTCTTTCGATTGGTTGACAAGTTCCTTAATTAAATCAGGTCTGTTCTCCTGAGTCTTATTTACCCTCTGCTTCATGCGCCATTTTTCAATTTGAGCATGATGACCGGATAATAATATATCAGGAACGGAAATTCCGCAATAGGTTGAAGGCCGTGTATACTG
>CAZLZY010000096.1:5228-7999 GCA_964564075.1 uncultured Spirochaetales bacterium | reverse complement strand
GATGTAATAGCAAGCAGAGATCAATTAAAAATCCCTGCATAAGCACATCTCATGGCAAGTAGAGCTGCTTGCAGGATATTGATCCTGGCTATGTCTTACGTTTGACTCCCCAAGCAACAACCTATTCTTTGAAGCACATACCAGTTCTACAGGAAAGTCTTCATCCATCCCACACAGATAGCTCTAGCAGAAACAAGACGAAATCATCTTGTTCCTGCTAGGGCTATGTATCTATTAGAAGCTGAGCTCTATCTTGGTATAGATCATATTATTATCATCAAACTGGCCGAAGGTCCCACTTTCTCCGATAAAAAGATTTGCTCCAAAGAGCAGATTGATATCATCGGAGAGATCATAGGTGACTTTTGGCCTAATCAATGCATTGAAGTCATCAAATTCAAGATAGGTAAAGAGTTCGATCATCACAGCATTGTCAAGGATCTCCTTGTTGGCCATGAAGGTGACGGTATTCTGCAACTGATCAGCGATAGGATTCTCTTCGTAATCAAGATAGGCCTTCTGTATGAATTGTGCGCTGAGATTCCAACCATCGATCTTATAATCGATTCCAGCCATATAGTGCAGATAATCCATCTCTATAGCTGCAGTGACCTGTTTCCCAATATACCAGGCCCCCTCACCTCGAATGATGAGATCACCTACAGAAGAGCTAAAACTCCCTCCGACGATTCCTGTCCGATAGTGGGTAAATAGTTCCGGACCGATTGCAGTCGGCTCATCATCCCACATATAGCCGCCCATTAGTTCAAAATCAACATTCGGAGTATAGAGCGAGTACCTTCCGAATAGCTCGCTGTTTTTCAGAGAGGTTTCAATAGAGTCAGCACTCTCGCTGAAATCCATTGAATTAACATTCCAGATGGAATCTTCGACCGGCAGGGTGTTCGGTGTGAAGACAGGGACCCAGATCAATTCATAGATCGCATCCCCTGCATAGTAGTCTACCTTCAGGGCTGTTACTCCCATACGTATCTCATTGAAATCGGGCAGCAGAAACTCCTTCAGATTCTTAGGAGATACCACATCGGTGATAAATACTCCGTCTGCCTTGCCCCAGATGATCTGCTGACGACCGATACGAAGGTCCGCATCTGCTAGGTAGAGGTCCAGATACACCTCTCTCAGGTCAAAGGTAAGTTCACTGTCCAGATCATAGTTCATATAGGGGTTTACGAGAACTGCCGAATTCCCTCCATAGTACTCCATGGTCAGATCAAACGTATTCTGCATGATCGCATAATCAAGATCCTGAGTGGGCAGTACTCCTGTATAGTTTCTCACGCTCCCGTACCATGAGAGGTCTGAAGCAAAGGAGCTCGAGAGTGCAAGCAGGAGTATAGCAAGTCCTATTACGGTTGTCTTTTTCATCTGATCCCCTTAGTCATCGTTCTTGTAGAGAATATGGTATCCTTGATGCCTGAATCTAAGACCGTGTCCTTCAGCTCAATTAGCGTCTTATGTTCTTTCTGTACATTGTACATCTCTGATTCAGTGATCATCCAGTAACCATCGATCTGTTGGAATTCAGAGACGGTGAGGGTCTTCAGCAGATCTTCATCTTCATCGTAGAACTCTTTTTTCATTCCGATCCAGTACTCATCTGACACCCAGGTGATCGTCCGTGAGTACATAGTGTCTGAATCCAGCGGAATGCTTTCAATGATCAGACAGTGTACCCCGTTTATAATTTCATCACCGAGTACCGAGTGAGTATCCTCAGAGGGAAGCCTCTCGCCCATATCGTCATAGGTGAAATCAGAACCCATGAAATAGTCACTGCTGCTGCCACTTGAAATACGCTTTACTTTTTTCAAGGCAGGTAGATAGATCCATTGATCATCATTGTCACTGCTATCATAGCTGAAGCTCATGAACGAGGTCCCTCGTATATCTGCAGGAGCGGTGAAGAACATGATCTTTTTCGTCTCATCGGTATCTTCTTTTATATATTGTTCTATTGTTCTCACTCTCTGATCTCCACGGGAGTTCTCCAGAGTCATGAACAGCTTTCCCTGCTGATCTTCAGGTGCCGGTCTGTTATAGACGTTATCAATCACCTCTTGGGCGGTGTAACTTGTCTGAGCGAAGAGGGAGGAAGGCAGACATAATAGTATGATCAATAAAGCAACTGATCTATGCATACATGTTATTTTCATCAGTAATCTCCTTTGGTATATATATCTTTGATTTAACTAGAAGAAGAGCCATGATAGTCAGTGTTCCCAGAAAGCTTGTGAACATGTTGAGGGAAACTAAAGCTCCGAGGGCTCTGTTCGGAGGGAATAAGGAGAAGGTAAGTACGAGAAATCCAGCTATGACAATCACTGCGTTGAAGAATATTGCTCGTCCTGAGTGATTCATAGTCATTTCAAATGCCGTTTCTGCACATCCGGTCTCCTTTGCGAAGATCCTGTATCGTTCAATGAAGTGAACAGCATAATCGATACCGATACCGATGGCGATACTAGTCAGCAGTGCCGTGGTGATGCTGAGAGGAATCTGCAGAATACCCATGATACCAAAGCT
Organism: uncultured Spirochaetales bacterium; assembly: GCA_964564075.1. Taxonomy (GTDB): domain Bacteria; phylum Spirochaetota; class Spirochaetia; order CAKZLE01; family CAKZLE01; genus CAKZLE01. The sequence continues at coordinate 5,452 of CAZLZY010000096.1, read as the reverse complement.
GATAAATACCGTGATGATACTTGGGACAGCTCCGATCAGTCCGATGGTGAAATTCTTGAACATCAGTGCTAGCAGCAGGATCACTAGAACCAGTGAGATCAGGATACTGTAGATCTGACCCTCCAAGATCAAGTCTGAGAAGACCAGAGCCCGGTATCCTGAACCTGCATAATTCATATGAATTCCTAGCTCTGCAAGAGCAGGAGCATACTCATCAATGATCT
>CAZLZY010000096.1:0-5218 GCA_964564075.1 uncultured Spirochaetales bacterium | reverse complement strand
CTGATAGGTATAGTCAACTACCTGTAGCAGGTTATCTGGGTCTCCTGACATCTCATAGAGCAGCAGGTACTGGGCTATTAGTTCAGAGGATTCAGGTATAACGTTGAAAGTCTCATCATCAGCGTGCATGACCATGTGCATGCGCTTGAGGTAGTCAGTAAGGGAGAACGAGTTCCCCACTACATCCAAAGAATCTTCAACATCGGTTTGAAGAGAATCCATGATGTTCAGAACATCTGGATCCTTAAATGCATCAGGCTCATCAGCATCAAAAATGACGTTCATCGTTGAAGTACCACCGAAATTGGTGTTTATAAAGGTGTCCGCTACGGAAATATCACTATCTTGTTCGAACTGGGAGAGAAAGCTTGAATCAATCCAGACATTTGAGGTGCCCCAGAGAGATCCTGCGACTATGATCACGGTTATCACGATCGCCAAAGAGGTATGACGCAGTAGCCAGGAAGAGAGCTTTTTACTGAATAATCTCTGGTTTGAAGAAACATACTGCTTATTCGGGCTCTTCCAGCCAGGCATGCCGAGGAGCATAAGCCCAGCCGGTATCAGAATGAGAGAGAAACACATGGCCATCAGTACACCGAAGGCGGTAAAGATACCGAAGTATTTGATGGGAAAGACTTGTGAAGTCAGTAGTGATATGAACCCGATCGCCGTTGTGACGGAGGTCATGACCACAGGCTTCCATATGCCCTTGATCATATCTTCAACTGAGCCCCTCTTATCGGCTTCAGGGTGATCAACTCTGTAGAGTTTTAAGTGGCTGAATAGATGAATACCATCTGCAACACCTATGGCTATCAGCATGACAGGCAGCATGGTCGAGACTGCATAGATGGGAATATTGAGTGCTGCCATCAGGCCAAATGACCAGAGCACGCTAAGCAGTACTACCAGCAGGGTAAGCAGGGTAGCCCTGAAGCTTCTCATGACGAGTAAAAGCACCACAATGATCACCAGAATAACGATGGGCACCATTTTTGCCATATCCGCAGGTGCCAATGCTGCAAGTGAACCCTCAACAATGGGCCTGCCTGCTACATAGAGGGTTTCAGCACCCTCATAGGTATCTGCCAGGTCTAGAATCTGATGGTAGAAAGTTTGAGAGAAGGAGTTATCACTGATGGTGGCGATTATAAGCGTTACCTTCTCATCTGCCGATACGATTCTCTCATACACCATATCATTGGTTCTGACATTAGCTTTGAGTTCCTGCAGCCCAACTTCAGTTGTCGGTACTTTACTGTAGAAGGAATCTATCTCAAGTCCATACTCTGACCCGGTAATATTATCTGCGGTATAGAGCGATGTAACATCGTTCTTGTCGATCTCATCCATGTTCTGCAGCTCTTTGGTGATCTGCTTGATCTTTTCAAGAGTCTCGGTCTGATAGATCCCGTCAGGATTCTCAACAGCGATAATGATCCCGTCCTGTATGGAGAACCACTCCTCTGCCTGATTGCTGTAGACAAAGGCTGGATGACTCTGGGGCATATATTCATCAAGATCCGTTTCAACACGGGTGTTTGTCATGAGGGGGATCAGAAACCCTATTGAAATTAGTACGATGCTTCCCAATACGATAACGGGATGCTTTAGTAAATTAGTAAGAACTCGATGCATAATAACTCCTCTATATGTTAGTTATAATTCACTAACATAGTTGTGCAAAAAAAATTACTTGATAAGCATGCAGCTGATAGCTGACCATGTTTCTTTCAGCTCTTTGGTAAGATCAAACGTAAATCCTGATAGCTTCCATCTAGAGATGGTTAGACGTAGTGTACCGATAATGATGAGAGTCAGTTTTTCAGCAGGGACATCATCTCTGATCTCTCCGATCTTCTGTATCTGCTCTATGATCCCACAGGTCAGTTCGTGTCTCTCTTTCATAATATACAGCACCTTCTCTGAGAGGACTTTATTATTCTGAAAGATCTCTTCTGAGAAGATAATGGATGAGAGTTCAGGGTTTTCAATGAACACACGGGTATGATGTACAAACATATGTTCAATCAGAGAGAGGGATGGTTCGTTTTCCCTGATCTCCACTCTGAATCTAGTGTTTGCCGCTTCCACCATGAGCAACATTGACTGAAATATTTCCATCTTACCGGAAAAATGACGATAGATGGCAGGTTCAGTAACGCCGAGGTTTGCGGCAAGAGTCTTCATCGTGAAGTGTTGAACGCCGCCTTCTGAAATAAGTTTTATCGAAGTGCGAACTATTTCATTCTGTCTTTTTGTTAAACCTTCCATGTTTCCTCCTTCTAGGTTAGTGAACACTAACATAGGCTTATGGGGAAATAAAGTCAACAGAATACATCAAGTATGTGAGCAGTTATTTTGTAAAATACCACTATACTTTGTGGCGACGTCCATATCCCTCGGGTTGTGTTTGGGATCTTGATTTATATTCTCTGGGGGACATCTCCATATATTTATGAAAGAGTTTATTAAATTGAGATAGATTATCGAATCCTACCAGGCTAGCTGAGTCAGTCACACTCATATTCATTTTCAAGTAGTTTTCAGCCAGAGATATCTTTTTTTCATTTACATAATCATTAACTGATCTGTTCATATGTTTATTAAACATCCTGTACAAATTGCGTTTGGAGGTGTGTATACTAGCAGAAATATCATCAGCGGTTATTTTCTTTGAAAGATTCTTATCAATGTAATCTAAAGCATTCTCAAAAAGATCTCCTGAGGGATTTTCTATACCTTGATGGTCAGGTTTTTGTTTTCCAAGAAGTTCAAGGCAGTAAAAAAGGAAATCTTCTAGGGAGCTGAGGAACCAGAAATCATGTTTCGACCCCCTATTGTTAATGTACTCTTCAAAAAACACTATATAGGAGAAGAGTTGCTTCTGGTTTTCCACAATATTCCTATGTTCAATCAAAAACTGGTCTAATATTCTCTCTTCATACGATAAAGATCTTTTTTTCTGTTTCTTTTTAATTTTGAAGAATATGTACAAAAGTGTCATTTTATCATTTTTATTTATGTGAATCTCATGTTCCCTATCCGGTTCTGATATAAATAAAGCACCTTCTTTTAAGAGAAGATCTTTGCCTTCGTAAAAAAAAGTTCCCCGGCCATGTAACACTAACACGAGTTCATAACAGTCATGCTGATGGTGTTCATTTGATATCTTAGAATAATCAAATTCATAATATTCACCGATCCGAACAGAGATGGAGTATTTATTCAGTTCCTTTTCAATTCGAATATTACCAATGGGGCAATCATCAATTTTAATCTTATCCATGCATTATATTACAACTACTATTCATTATTTGCAAAGTAAGAAGACATTTTCCTTAGTAAGATTAATAGATAAACAGATATAGGAGACCATAAGATGAATTCCAGAGAGAGAGTCATGAAGGTATTTAACCACGAAATCCCTGATAGAGTACCCATGTGGTGCGGAGCATCTCCGGAGTTAATCGAAAAGGCGAGAAAGCTTCTCGATGTTGCCGATGAGGAAGCCGTATATAAAAGATTTGGAGATGACTTCAGACGAATCCTACCCGAATACATTGGTCCACCGGAAAGGTCCTGGACGGAAGGTTTAAGCGAAGGCGCCACAATGAGAACGCCATTTAATATTGAGCGCCATGGTATCGGTTATGGTCAGCCTTTGAGTCATCCGCTAAAAGATGCGACTTTGGAAGATGTGGAACATTATGTATGGCCAAAAGCAGAGTGGTATACCGGCAAACATATTACAAAAGATATAAAGAAGTGGGGAGGAGAATATGCCATTCTCAGTGGAGACTGGAGCCCCTATTGGCATGATGCTATTGATCTATTCGGCATGGAAGAGTTGTTCATTAACATGTATACGGAACCAGAGATAGTGACTTCCGTGTTTGAGCATCTCGTTGATTATTACTATGAAGTAAACAAGATCGTTTTTGAAGATGCGGCGGAATCTATTGATATTTTCTTTCTGGGAAATGATTTTGGAAGCCAGAATGGTCCACTTATTGGATTAGATATCTTTGATAAATATGTAACTCCTGGATTGAAGAAGCTATCAACACTGGCCCACAGTTATGGATTAAAAGTTATGCTGCATTGCTGCGGGGGATATGAGCCGCTCATGTCATCTATGATCACTAGCGGGATTGATGCTCTTCAATCTCTGCAGCCTGATGCCTTTGGAATGGATCCCCAGACACTGAAAAATACATATGGAGACAAAGTCATATTGAATGGCGGTATAGATTCTCACCATGTGCTAATCGATGGGACTCCTGAATTGACAGTTCAGGCTACAAAAGAAGCAATGGCAATTTTAAAACCTAAGGGAAATTATATACTATCACCTAGTCATGATTATTTATTGGAAGAAACTCCCGTTGAAAATATTTTAGCGATGTATGATACAGCAAAAGAAATAGGTGTCTATTGAACCTTGGCTAGGGCTCTATAAAATGATTCACTAGATGCTGAGTCCAATTACTGCCTGGGGCAGCATAGTACCTCTTCTTTTTGAATCTACACCAGCCGGGAAGCTAGGGATTCATCAGTGATGAGGGTAGTCAGGTGTTTACCCATGAGAGCAGCTCTTACCGCTTCAGCCTTCACTGCTCCGCAGGCAACTCCCACACGTTCAGGAATCTTCATGAGGTCATCAAAGGATATACCTATGATACGGCTGTTTACCGATATATCGAGATATTTCCCCTGTTTGTCATAGCTGTATCCGCAGATGTGGCCAACACCACCTGCTGCCTGAGTCTCTCTCGCCTCTTCTTCCGTTATAAGACCAGATAATACTAAAGCGCTGACCTCAGGGTCGTTAGCACCGATCCCCAGTAATGCCATATCGAGATGCTTTGTTCTCGCAAGAGTCTCCTCTATTCTCGGCTCCTTGATCAGAAGCTCCTTTACCATGATATTATTCACCAGCACAGGACACTGCAGAGGAAAATAATCCCCGTACACTTTCCTTGCAAGTTCTCGAGCAAGGACAGCCCCGTCATACCTGGGATTCGAGACACCGTAACCGCCCATAAGCTGAACGATCTTCACTCCGTCAAAGCGTTTACTCGTCAACTGCTGAACCAGTTGGTATAGCGTTGCACCCCAAGCAATACCAATCTGAAGACCGTCTCTCATCATTGAGTTGGTAAGAGCAGCAGCTTCATGACCGGCCTTATTCACCACAGAGACATCATCATGG
>CAZLZY010000095.1:0-8022 GCA_964564075.1 uncultured Spirochaetales bacterium | reverse complement strand
TGAATCATACGAATCCAGTAATTTGTCGGTTTCATAATCGAATATTTTCCAATTATCGCTCAGGGCATCCTGGAGCGATATATAACCATATCTTCCATCAAGATGATTTAGCGTACAACCCTTGTTCTTTCCTGAAATATCGAAAGAGAAGGCCACAACATCAATCCGTTCTAGAATATCTCTTGTCAGTTCTTTTTGATCATCTTGCCAATCAGATACCATGTTCATTTTGTACTTCCTTATCAAAACAAGGTTATAGTATTATAGTCACTCATAAATAATAATATACCATAGCTTGTGATGAAACGCCAAAAAACTTTATTCTTCAATCCAATATCCTGATGGAGAAATGATGATAGCGAAAAGGGAGAGGTCACAAGTTCAAATCTTGTACCGCCTGATCTATTTAGTCTTTAAGGTACCTAATCAGTTGTCTTTCTTCTCAAATCATTACGAATTCTAAGGACCTCTTCTTAATAACATCTTCCCAGTTCCTATACTGCTTTGGTGGAGCATAGCGATTATGCAATTCACTATATACTCCCTCTACCCTGGTCATGTGATACATAAGGTCTGTAGCAGCGGCTTTTACCCCATCATCAGTGGCCCTAGACCCAATATAGAAATCATTACCAGGCCATGAGACATGATCCCATGCTACGACGCTATAGAGTTCATGATCAGAGAGGTCTTCTTTCCCTTCTTCGAACTCTGTGATCTCTGCTAATTGGGAGAGTGGTTTTTTTGTTCTTAAAAGAGGCCTTACTCTGAATAGCGTCTTACCAATAGCTCTCTCATAATCGCTGCATTCGTTATAAGGATCATAATAGACTAATGATATATTGGGGAATTGGTTGATGTGATTTGTAAGAAGATCTAAAAGGACCTGTTGTAATTGTATGCCAAGGGTCCCTTTGAAAGAACCACCAAAGACCCCACAACCCAAGCCAGGAATGGTGATGATAGCTTTCTTCTTATGAGTCCCCGCTTGCTTCTGTACATATTCGAATAATGGGAGGAGTCTTCTCTTATAGAGATCGTAATATCTCTTATAATCAAAAGCCCCATGGGTTGTGACCGCAGATAGGTCACAAGGGATAACGGTCTTGATAGATTCTAGTAAGGCTCCTGGAATAAATAGGAGTGTGGCTTTATAGGGGGTTTTATGAACTTTTGGGTTTCTATGATTTGCATCATCAAAGACTGTAACAGGTACTGCGACTCCAATATTCCCTAGAATAGCTAGTTCCTCTTGGTTCCAATCAGAGCCATCTCCCCTTAGGTCAGACTCTGCAAAGATCTGAGGCTTCTTTGTCTTAAGTAGTGCAGAAAGAAGTTCAGTATCTGTTAGGAAAGCTAGCTCCTTCCCTAACATGATTTCTGTAAGGTAGGTTCCCATAGTTCTATTACCTGATATGAGAGCCTCTCTATATCTTGCTATTTGTTCCATAGTTTCCTGGTGAAATAGAATCTCATATCTTTTCATCGTATATTCTTCCTGTAATCAATGTGGTGAAACTTAGATACATTATGATGACTCTGGTAACTTCCTTCTTAAGATATCATTTGCTGGTATCATCAAGATCCTGATCTTTCCAGGATAGGGTAGTGTAATGATACTTATTTGCCTCATCTCCCATAATGATCTGCCTGATCAAGGCAACGATATGTTTACCATAGTTTGGACTATCGTAATCAACACATCCGAGGATGATTGAATCAGGTCTTTTCATGAGTTCGCCTAGCTGATGACAATAGTTCTGAACAACTATCATAGTGTTTTCTTTATTGCACCAATTCAATATGTATTCATAGGATGAGAGAAGGTGTTTTAAGCTGAATGTCAGAATGATATTCTTTTCCTGATATTTCTCCCTGAGAACCGTATATAGTTCATCTGTGGTATTTGGCTGGTTCTCATCCCAATCTACTGCATGTATCTGTGAAGGTTTAATAAGGTCTCTTTCTTGAAGATAGTCTAAGGTGGTAGAGATTCTTATCTTGTGTGGTGGGGATTTCTGGTACTTCCCGATAATGATCACATTATCAAGTTCTCCACCCCAGTTCTCCATGACGAAATCATAGGTATTCTCACCTGCGATCTTACCGGCCTGGAAGTTATCAGCGCCGAAGAAGATAGCGTTATTAGCGGTGAGATCAACCGTGATCAAAGGGATGTTCTTTATAGTGCACATCTCCCCAACATAATAGAGACTCTCTGTACATAAGCTGTAATCTACGACAATATCTATATTATCGGAAATCAGCTTATCGAGGTTCTCTGCTACTGATTCATAGGAGTCCTCACATTCCATTACCTCTACTGATAGTGCTGGTGTTTCTAGGGCAGCTTGAATTATCCCATCATGGACAGTCTTGATAAATTGATTTCGATTTCGATTGATCAGAAGACCGATCCTCCACTTCTCTCCTTTTGCAACCCTTATAGAGTAATCGATACCGCATACAACTAACGGATAGCTAGCCGGGAAGTCTAGTTTTAGTCTTTCATAGGAGGTCCCATCATCAATGAGGATCTCAATCACCTTATCTTGAAACGCAGGATAATCAAAGATATTATCACTCTTCTCTCCCAATCTTGCAGAATCTAGGATCAGGTATAGCTTCTCAGATGCTTGAGCGATTGCAGTTATGGTCTCATTCTCTTCATTATGTGAGAGATAGAACTTTCTTGAAGAATAACTCATACAGGTGAAGAAGGCTTTATCGACATGCATTCCCGATAATTGTTCCGGGTCATCTGAGGTCATTGTGACCCCATCTGAAGAGAGAACTCCCTGGATGAGCTTTATCGGGTATTCATATTTCCTAGCGGTAAGCAGGTTCAGGATCTTCAAGCTATCAGTGATGATGGTGATCTTGGTGAAGGGTGGGATCTGTAGGGCAATGAAACGACAGACCTCTCCACCATCTAGGAAGATCGTCTGTCCCGCAGAGACATGAAGAAAGGCTTGTCGACCGAGTTTCTGGATATGAAGTGGGAACTGTTGTTTGTCGCTGCTTTTCTCTCTCGTCTGGTTAACAATACCTTTTGCCGACCCATGTTTAAGGATTATCAATCCCTTCTTCTCAAGTTCTTTGAGATCAGAACGTATCGTCTCTGTAGTCACATGGAATGTGCTTGCAAGATAGGAGACTCTCCTATCTTGGCCATTCTGTAACTCCTTCTCAAGGATTTCGAGTCGCCTATTCTTTTGTAGCAGTCCCATCTCGATCAGTGATTCTGTACTACAGGTGTCATTGATCTCGATCTTCCCGAAAGCCCGTATGATAAAACCTTCCTGCTCAAGGTATATGAGATCCTTACGTAAGGTCTCTCTACTAACTTCAAGGCTATCTAGCAACTCTTGAACTGTTCTTGATCTGGAGTAGAGCAGGTCCTTTAGAATAGCTTTCTGCCGTTTATTCTTCATCTTCATGAACAACACTATAACACCTCACATATGGTTTGACAACGATAAAAAACAAGTATAAAAACAAACTATATAAGGTAAAGGTATATAATAAAAAAAGATAATATATGAAAATTACAATATATTAGCAATGTAAGTACCACAAAAAACGATTGACGGTTGTATCGGTCGGGCCTATCCTTAAATCAGAGGAAATAAAAACATGAAAGTTCCTAGACGAAAACCACTTACAGCTACTATTGGAATCATGGGAGTCGGGCATAAGACCTATTGGGCTCAGTTTGATGGGCTCCTTGATGTGATGGAATCTAAGATGACTATCTTTGCTGATAGTTTGAAAGATAAAGAGGTGACAGTTTGTGATTTCGGATTAGTTGATGATTCAGACAAAGCCTATCAGGCCTTGAAGGAGATCAAGAAACAAGATATCGATCTTCTCTTCATCCGGATGGTGACTTATGCCACGAGAGAGACATTCGCCCCTATAGTTCAGGGACTCGATATTCCAATCGTCCTTGTAGCATTACAGCAGGATAGGGCTTTTGATTATAAGAATGGGACAACCTTCCTTCAACTCTGTAATGATGATATTTGTGCTGTCCCAGAGTTCTGTAGTGTTGCTGTGAGGATGGGAAAGCCTATCCCGAAGATCATTATAGGATCCCAAGAGCATGATCAGAAAGCTTTGAAAGAGCTCGATGATTATTGTAGAGCTGCCCATGTTATACATGATCTGAAGAACGCAAAGATCGGTTATATCGGGAGGGTCTTGGAAACCATGTATGATATGCATGTCGATCCCTCTCTTCTTACACGAACTTTTGGATGTCATCTCCTACCTATGGAAGCAGAAGAGATCTATCGAAATTTCAAGCGTACTGATCCGAATAAGACAGATATGATGAAACAAAGGATCTTATCCTTCTTCAATACTCCCGAACCTGGAGTTGATAACCTCGTAGACAAAGTCAATGCTAATGACGTGGTATTCAGTGCCCAAGTGGCTGTTGCTCTTGAAGAGTTGATCGATCAACGAGATCTCACAGGTTTTGCCTATTACTATGAAGGGGAACCCGAATCTGAGATGAGAAGAGTGATGACGAACCTGATAGTTGGTAATTCACTACTTACCTCTGCTGGTTTCCCGATGTGTGGCGAGTTCGATCTTAAGACCTGCCTAGCCATGCTTATCATGGATAGATTAGAGATCGGTGGGAGTTTTGCGGAGTTCCACCCTATAGACTTTGATAAAGGTACTATCCTAGTCGGACATGATGGACCTCATCATATCAATATCGCACAAAGTAAACCGGTACTCAGATTCCTGAAGAAATACCATGGTAAACCGGGATCAGGTGCTGGTGTGGAGTTCAATATCAAAGAGGGACCTATCACTATGCTAGCCATAACCATAAACAGACAGAGTGAACTGAAGTTCATTATTGCAGAGGGGACCTCTGTCGGTGGAAAGATACCTTCAACAGGGAATACGAATACCCATGCATTATTCGAACCTGATCTGGTCACCTTCCTGCAGAGATGGATGGCCGAGGGGCCAACTCATCACTTCGCATTGGGAATTGGCCATCATGCAAAAGATATAGAGTTCATTGCCCAGGCATTTGGTGTCGAATGTATCACTATCCCCAAGGAGTAGGAATGAAGAACATAAAGAAAGCCTTGGAAGGGGTCATGATCGCTGAGATATGGCTTTGCGGTGCACTTGTACTCATCATGGTTCTATTGATGTGCACAGAGATCGTTATGAGATATATCTTCAATAATTCCATCATCTGGGTTCAGGAGTTTGCCATCGGAGAATTCATATGGATCGTTGCACTCTGTGGGAATGTAGCTTTGATGCTCCGTTCGCATATTACCGTTAAGACCTTTTCTCAATTCCTGTCAGAAAAGGGGCAGCAAAAATTCAGACTCATTGCTACCACATTCATATTCCTTGCACTGATCTATATGTTATTGAATCTACCAAGTTCGATCGCTATTCAGAACAAGACAAGAACATCTGCTCTTCCTATCAATATTGGTAAAGGGTTGTACTATTCAGCACCTCTGTTTCTCTCTTCGATCATTATGATGATCACTCAGATCTACTATTTCTATTATCAGATCCGAGAATTACTCGGAAAGCCTGTAGCTGAAGATTATCCATTAGTATGGCGAACGAAGGAGACTTCATAATGAACTTTGGAATTCTGGTATTATTTGTGTTTATTGCTGTATTTCTTGAAGTACCAGTAGCGTTCTCTTTTATCATAGGAACAGTAGCCTTTCTTATCTTTGGCACTGATTTCCCTATAACGGTAGTTGCAGGTAGGTTGGGACCTTCTCTTGATAGCTTCCCGCTCCTAGCTCTACCCTTGTTCATCTTTGCTGGGAATCTTCTTGGGTCTGCCGGTATTGCTAAAAGAATATTCAATTTTGCAAATTCTTCAGTAGGACATGTTCATGGAGGACTAGCACACGTGAATATCTTATCATCTATCGTCTTTGCAGGTATGTCAGGTGTTGCTATGGCAGACGCCGCTGGACTTGGGAAGATCGAGATGCAGGAGATGAAACGTCATGGGTATCCTTTGCCTTTTTCAGCTGCTATAACAGCTGTCAGTGCCACTATAGGCCCAATCATCCCACCTAGTGGTCAGATGATCATTATTGCGGTAGTTGCGAATCTGGCATTAGATAAACTGTTTCTCGCGGGATTCATCCCGGGATTCATTCTGGGACTATTTCTTATGGTCACGTGTTATTTCATGGCTAAGACTGGAAAGTTATCGGTGGGATTACAGAAGAAACAACCATTAAAAAAACGACTGATTAGCTTTATTCGAGCCCTGCCGGCTTTGGCAATTCCCCTATTCCTGATCATTGGTCTGTTGACAGGTGTCGCAACCCCAACAGAACTTGGTGCTCTTACCTGTCTTTTTGCCATCATTCTTGGGTTTGTCTACCGTGAGTTTGACTTAAGAGGATTACTTACCTGTGCAAAAGAGACTGCCATAACTACAGGGACTCTTGGGATGCTACTGCTTGTATCACAGGCCTTCACTTGGCTGATGGGGGTCAGTAATGTAGGGCCGATCCTTCAGGATTTCATCATGAGTATCACATCGAATCCTCTCGTCTTCCTGTTGATAACCAATGTGGTGTTACTTATTTCAGGTATGTTCATGGAAACGACGGTAGTAGTATTGATCGCTGCACCGATACTCTTTCCTATTGCCATGTCCTATGGGATTGATCCTATTCACTTTGCCATTGTCATGTTGGTGAACCTATTACTAGGAACGATCACTCCACCGTTTGGCAGTCTTCTCTTTGTCATGATGGATCAGACAAAGCTCTCTTTATCTAAGATGTTCAGAGCGGTTGCTCCGTTCTATTTTCCCTATTTAGCTTTCCTTTTCCTGATAACCCTAGTCCCACAGATTACTATGTTCCTGCCAAGGCTGTTCGGAAATTGATAGATATTGTTTTTAGGAGGATTCTATGAAAAAAGTATTAGCATTAGTTCTTATCGTTTTACTTGCTAGTTCGGTGATGATGTTCGCACAGGGAGTTGAAGAGACTACCGTAGAGAAAAACAAGGCAAAGACTATAACCCTTGCGACTGGAGATGCGATTGGATCTCTGAGGAATCTTGCAGGTTGGAAATTCAAGGAGTTAATTGACAGTCAACCAGAATTGAACCTCACGATCAATCATGTTGAAGGTGCAGTCTTAGGTTCTGCCGGTCAGATCATGGATCAGGTAGTTGAAGGAAGTGTTCAACTCTTTGGTAATGATATTGCATGGTTAGTACCCTATAATAAGGATTTCCAACCAATAAGCTTTGGCTTTATGTTCAAGGATGCTGAACATATGCAGAGATATTTTGAAAGTTCTACCTTCCTTGACGTAGTAGATACGGTAGCGAAAGAGGCTGGACTTAGAGCTCTTGAACCCGTTCCAATGGGATCAAGAATGTTCTTTTCAACAAAACCTTTAGATAGTGCTGCTGATTTTGATGGTCTTAAAATAAGGGCTCCAGGATTAGAGATGTTCATCAAATCATATGAAGCGTATGGTGCTAGCCCAACAACCGTAGCCTGGAATGAGATCTTCCTTGCACTGAAGACTAAGTTGGTAGAAGCTGCGCATGGTCCTGTTGCTGATGTGATCGCAAATAAATGGCATCTTGCAGCACCTTATATCACAAATGCTGAAGATATGTTCGCAGCAAATAGCTGGTTCGTGAATGATGTATTCTGGGGTGACCTTAGTGATGAACAGAGACAGGGAATCACAACTGCTCTGAAGAAGACTAACACCTGGTCAGTCGAACAGAATAATTCCAAAGAGAAAGAGATCATCGCTCAGATGGAATCAGATGGTGCAACTTATAGTGTCTTTGCTGATAGGGAAGTACTAAGAGTAAAAGCTATCGAAGCTGTTAAAGAGTTAGAAGCATCTGGAAAATGGACTGCAGGACTCGTGGACGACATTCAGAATCAATAAGATGTATATTACCGTTTAAACAGGTAACTGCTAGAGTGTTATACTATGATCAATCCTTTGACATAGTATAACA
>CAZLZY010000094.1:0-8069 GCA_964564075.1 uncultured Spirochaetales bacterium | reverse complement strand
TTCAAAGCATCAATATCTGTACGTGCCATTCTTATATTCATCCGATAATCTTTCTTTGTAGTATTCGTCGCTGCTTACATGGATCTTTCTTTCATACCCCAAAAATCTGATACAGTCTCCCATTCTTCATGCTCTATCGATGATATTAATTCTTTCTCATCATAGTCATTCATAATTCACCTCTTGATCCATACTTCATCGTAAATTTGCGGCTAGGATACTCCTGTAGGAGCATGACACAGAATCTTACCCGTTGCATATAGCTTTATCCCTTTACCAGGAATACAATAGAGTTACAGGAGGACAGTATGAGAAACATACGATTTATGCTCCTTATGATACTTATCGTATTCACGCTACCCGTACTAGCAGCAGAGGAGACTGAAGAAGAAGAATATACTTGGGCTGGAGGACTATCGGTGATCTCCCCAGGACTCCCGGTTGCCACGAAGCTCGTCAACCAGACTGGTGATTGGGGATGGCAGGCAGAGTTCAACTATTTCTATCTTTTCGGTATGGGACGTATCGATGGCAGAAGGGTGATAAAAGGTTCTAACGGGACTGACCTCTACGGCTTTGCCGGTATCACCTTGAATCACTTCAACGGATACGCCTCAGTCCCAAGTCTAGATTATCTAGAGTTCGTATTCTCAGCAGATCTTGGAGTAGGAGCCGAATGGCGCTTCTCGAAACATCTCTGTATAGGACTCGAAGGAGGACTCATGCTACCCTTCTGGTGTAACAGGGGACTTGATCAATTTGATAATTCTGGACTTATGGTTGCCAATGCCTATCTGATGTATTGGTTCTGATCATTTATGAGTTCATGCTATCATCCATGAACTGAAGATAGGACTCCTTCGTCATGGGGGCATTAAAATTCTCTAGGATCTCTTTTGCTAAAGTTGCCTCGTCATATAACAGGTCTATGATACTCATCGCCAGAGCTTTCGCCGGCATGATATAGGCAAGATCAACGTCCGTGATAGCAAAGTCCTTCGTATGAAGAGCCCCTGTGACACCTCCGACCATAGGATGAAGGGCCGGCATGAGGTGAGAGATATCACCGAAATCAAAAGAGCAGGTATAATCGCCACCATCGATGACTCTACCTTCGAACCCTAATGACTCAACATTATCTTTGAAGATTCGATCTAAGGCTTCAGTACGTAAGATTGGGAGGTATCCAGGCTCAGCTTTGATCTCTACCTCTGCTCCTACGGCATAGGCACCAGCCTTAATGGCTCTATTGACCTTCTTGCTCGCATCGAGCATAGCTTCCACGGTCCGGGCTCTCACACAATTCTCCATCTTAACCTCAGAGGGGACGACATTCACGATATCACCACCCTTGGTGATGATACTATGGACTCTGACTCGGTCAGTATCTTTGAATACTTCTCTCTGGAAATGGATGTTCACTTGCGCTAGGGTCGCTGCATTGAGTGCATTGATACCCTCTTCTGGTGCAGAACCTGCATGTGCGGCCTTACCTGTGAAGGTGATCTGCTTTGCGATGAACCCATTACTCTTCGGTCCGACAAGGGCAACAGCATCTCCAAGATTTCCGATGGAATGGAACATCATACTCATATCGACATCATCGAATAGACCCCGTTTTATCATCTCCTGCTTACCACTGAAGAAGGAGATATCTCCCCTATCTCTGAGCTCCTGGCGATAATCGAATTCGATGAACTCCTCAGCAGGGGTCGTCATGACCTTGATCCTTCCTCCAAGCTGATCGAGAACACCAGAGCGTACAAGACCGGTGACGGCTCCAAGCAGTCCTCCGATCTGGATATGATGGCCACAGGCGTGAACGACTCCCTCA
The DNA here is from genome assembly GCA_964564075.1 of uncultured Spirochaetales bacterium. Lineage (GTDB taxonomy): Bacteria > Spirochaetota > Spirochaetia > CAKZLE01 > CAKZLE01 > CAKZLE01. The sequence goes on along the minus strand of CAZLZY010000094.1, from coordinate 6,235 downwards.
CTATTCGCATCGGGGTGATCGGCCACTATGATGGCATCAAGTTCTCCAAGCAAAGCAATAGTAGGTCCTTCAGAATCAGGGTTGAGGATACTTTGATTCCCAGTTATAGCGATTGGGTGATCTACTGGAAGACCTAATGATGCTAAGTATACATTCACCACCTCAGTTGTCCTGAACTCCTTATAACCGAGTTCTGGGTGAGCTGCTATTGTCTCTCCTACTTGAATGATCTGGTCACGATGAGCATCGATCGCTTCGATCACCGCCTGTTTCAATACATCTTTAGTCATAAGAGGACTCCTTGCTACTGCTAAGTGAATGGTCAGTAGATGAATAGAATCCTATAGCAAAGAAACTCAGAGGTCTATGATTTTCTTAAACTCTTGTTTCAATAACTTCTCGTTTCTCACATACCATGATAGGATAGATAAAACTGCTAAACAGATGTTGGGGTAGCTATGGAATTGAATGCTGAACAGAAAGAGGCCGTGACCTATACAGGAGATGCGAGAAACGTACTCGTTACCGCCGGAGCCGGTTGTGGAAAGACACGGACGATCATCGCTAGGGCGGCACATCTGTATACACGTGGTACGGATTCCTCACGTATGCTCATCATGACTTTCACCAACAGAGCGGCACGTGAGATCAAACTACGATTAAAGAGTGAGATAGGTGTAGCCTCTCAGCAGATGCAGGCGGGGACCTTTCATGCTTTCTGTCTCAAGGTTATGACCAAGCTTCCGAATAGCTTCGGGATCTCTGGGCTCAGTATCATCGACAGTGAGGATCAGAACAGTCTCATGGGATTGATCAGGAAGAACTACTTCAAGCAGAAAGGGAAGGTAGGAAAAGGCTTTCCTAAGACAAAGGCGCTGCTAACCTTCTATTCTTATAGTAGGAATACCTGTAGGAGTCCTAAAGAGTATATGGTCTCTCAAAGTGATCTAGAACCAGATACGATCGAAAGTTGTGGTGAACTGTTCGATGAGTATCAACGTGCAAAAGAGGCACGGGGATATCTTGATTATGACGACCTGCTTATGAGCTTCTCTACGGCCCTCAAGAACAAACCTAAGTTGAGACATGCTGTCTGTAACCTCTTTGATGAGGTGTTAGTCGATGAGATGCAGGATACGAACCCTATCCAGTTCGAGATCCTGAAACACTTCAGTGATGAAGAGATCAGGCTATTCTGTGTAGGAGATCCTGCACAGTCGATCTATCGATTCAGAGGTGCAGAGTTCAAACATGTATACCAGTTCCAGGAGATATTCGGTAGCAGTATCACCATACCCCTATCACTGAACTATCGGAGTTATCAGGAGATATTAGATCTTTCCAACTGGCTCCTCGACAGGTCTCCTCTCGATTATAAGAACAGACTGACCGCTCATAGAGGAACCTGTGGGTATATCCCGAAGATCGAAGAGTTCGAGCACCATAGTGAAGAGGCCTCCTGGATCGCAGATCTCATCGTAGAACGTAATGAGGCCGAGGTCCCGCTCAGCGACTTCATGATCCTCTATCGGTCGAGTTATGATGCTAAGACCTTAGAGGCGGAACTGATCAGACGTGAGATCCCCTACAGGTTCATCGGAGGGACCATCCTAACTAAGTCGGCTCATGTACGAGATGTACTCTCTCTCCTTCGTCTGGTGAGGAATACCAAAGATGATCTTGCCTGGTTACGTTTCTTACAGTTATGGCCCCGAATAGGGGAGAAGAGTGCCGAGAAGATCTTCGATGCACTCGTCATGCTCAGTACCAATGAACTCATCAGAGCAAAGCTCGAAGAGATACTCGGAGCCGATCATCAGGCGGTAGTTGCTTTCAGTGCAGCGTCAGATCAATATGATTCACCGAAGAATTGCCTGAATGCAGTCACCAAGGCTCTGAATCCTGCACTGCGAGATCGCTATGATAACTGGAAACAACGAAGCAAGGATCTTGAGCTGCTCATCAAGGTATCTGAGAATTACCAGAACACCGCAGATTTTATCGATGATTTCACCTTGGAACCTCTCAATGATACCGAGATCAGTAAGAGATCATCAGATGCTGCGGTGACTCTTATCACCGTTCATAGTGCCAAAGGTACGGAAGCACCCATCTGTATCGTAGCTGGTGCTACACAATCGAATTACCCTCATTTCAGGTCTCTGGGGGATCTTGATGCAGAAGAGGAAGAGCGACGTGTCCTCTATGTAGCGATGACGAGAGCCCAGAATGAGTTGATCATCACGAGATCCTCATTCCACCGAAATGCCTTTTGGGTGAAGAGTTCTCCTGCAGTAGGTGAGAACTATTTTCTTGAAGAAGTTCCTAAAGAGTTACTAGCTCCGACCCTTCATGGATGGACTCCAGGAGACATGTCAGGGCTCGGAGCTTTAGAGGATATCTTCTAATATTCACCTCTTTTGTAAAATCTTCTCTAAAGAACTTGCTTTATCAACAACCTCATGTATATAATGAAAACGTTACCGGAAACGTTTCCGAAAACAGAGGAGCAACGAATTTGGCAATCACCATCCGTGATATAGCACAACATGCACAAGTCTCAGTCACCACCGTCTCTCGGGTTCTCAATGATAGACCCGATGTGAAAGAGGCGACTCGGGATAAGGTGAATGCCGCTATCGATGAGTTGGGATACAGTCCGAATATCGTAGCAAGGGGACTTGTCCTTCAGAAATCCCATGTGATCGGATTCATCGTCCCTGATATCACTAATCCTAGTTTTCCTGAACTTGCACGAGGGATCGTCGCACAGGCAAGAAGCTATGGGTATTCTGTCATGTTCTATGATACGAACCATGATAGGAGAGTGGAGAAGGAGGCGATCCGACTGCTCAAGAGTAAGCAGGTCGATGGTATCATCCTCTCGTTCAATGAGGCGAACAAAGAGGAATTAGAGATATTAAAAGATGAGCACTTCCCGATCGTACAGATCTATAGGAAGAGCAGTAACTCAGTCGTCGCTACGATCGCACTCGATAATGTGAGATCTGGCTATATAGCGACACAGTATCTTATCTCCCTAGGACATAAGAGGATCGCTCATATATCGACTGGAGAGCAGGTGCAATCTGGTTCAGAACGGTTATTGGGGTATAAAGAGGCCTTAGCAGAGGCAGGTCTGACCTATGAGAAAGACTTGGTCTGTTTCGGCGTGAATAGTGCAGAATCAGGAAAAGAGTGTATGAACGGACTTCTTTCCCTCCCTAGGGATAGGCGTCCTACAGCAGTCTTTACCTGTCATGATATCATGGCTGCTGGAGCCTACGATGCCATATGGGCTGCAGGTTTACGAATACCCGATGATATATCTATCATCGGACATGATAACAATCAGGTATCTATGTTGATACATCCAAAGCTGACTACCCTAGATACCTATAAGCACCAGTTGGGTCAGAAGGGTGTCGATCTGCTTATGGAACAGATGGATGCAAAGGAACCTGCCTATACAGAGGTTCTTTGCGAGACAGGATTAGTCATTAGAGAATCAGCAAGAAGTATTATATAGGACTCGATGGACTTGATCTCAAGTTCTCATAAACAGAGTATTTTTGAAAACGTAACCGGAAACGTTACCGGTTGAAATTAAAGGGAGTTAAGATGCAGAACAATAGAGTAGATACGAAAGTATTCACACAAAGATCGGTAGCAGCCATGGCCGCATTAGGTATTGGAGATGCCGCTGGTGATCTGGGACGAGATGATGATGTGAGACTGCGATATGGGATCTTGGTAAGTCTTCTGCCGGAAGGTCGAAGTACTGATGATACCGAGTTCACCGTGCTTTCAGCACGATGTCTACTAGATACAGATGGTGAGATAACCTCAGAGAGTGTAGCACAGACCTGGAGAGATCTAGTTCTCTCTGATGGTGGGGCGAAGAAGAGAGGGGGACTCCCTCTGTATGGAGCACTTTGGAATCTTTCTCAGGGAATAGAGCCTCCACTGACAGGAAAGGACAATGCCTTCAACATCGATGATGGTGCAGCTATGAGATCAGTCCCATTTGGTATCGTTGCCTGTGGTGACCCTAAAGAGGCTGCACGTCTTGCAGCGATCGATGCCTCTGTCAGCCATGATAATGATGGGATATGGGCTGCACAGGCCATAGCTGCAAGTATCACCGTAGCTCTTACTGGTGGAAGCGTTGATGAGGTCTATCAGGCAGGAATGGATCAGATCCCTGAAGATAGCTGGCTTGGAAGAAGAATGAAGTTGACCGGGGAGATCCTTGAAAGTGATTTGAGTGAGATGGAGTGCTTCGAAGCACTTCATACGAAGTTATGGACACCAAAACACTCATCAGCGCCAGAAGCGATCCCTCAAGTATATGCTCTCTATAAACTATCGAAGGGTGATTTTACCAAAGGATTCCTACTTTCTGCGAACTTCGGAAGGGATGCAGACACCATCTGTGCTCTAACCTTAGCACTCTGCGCAGCAGGTTCTGATGATGTTATCCCTCAAGCATGGATAGATCAGGTGCGGAAACCTTCAGGAGTCTGTCTCTCCTTTGCAGCGAATGAGGATATGGTTGACTTGGGCGAGCGACTAGCAGCTCTAGGAATCAAGAGAGCAGGTCTAAGGAAATAGTAGATGATGAGAAATAGGTCACTAAAGAAACAGGTATACAGAGATCGGTATTTATATCTCATCTTCCTGCCCGTTCTGGCATATTTTATCGTATGGCATTACATCCCAATATGGGGAGCTCGTATAGCTTTTCAGAATGTGAAATATATAGGTGAGAATGAATGGGTAGGATTGAAGCATTTTAAACTACTGTTCTCATCTCCTGTATTCTTCAGAGTGTTCATGAATACCATCACGATCAGCTCGATGAAGATCTTCTTCTTCTTCCCCTTACCGATCCTCCTAGCTTTCCTTCTGAATGAGGTCAGAGCACAGAACTTCAGGAAAGGTGTACAGAGTATGATCTATCTGCCTCACTTCCTCTCATGGGTCGTTATCGCAGGTATCTTCATCTCCTTACTACAGTCTCCTGACGGGGCCGTTAATAAGATGATGGCGTTCTTTGGTGCAGAACCAATATCCTTCATGACGAGTACCACCCATATACGTTGGGTATTCGTCGGATCTGAGATCTGGAGATCTATAGGATGGGATTCTATCCTCTATATCGCTGCGATCAATAATATCTCCCTTGAGCTCTATGATGCAGCGACTGTTGATGGGGCTACAAGATTTCAACAGGCTATGAAGATCACTTTACCCTCGATCCTCCCGACTATCATAACTGTGTTCATCCTGAATCTTGGATTCTTCATGAATGCCGGTTTTGATCAGGTCTTCAATATGATGAATGACGCAGTCATCAATTATGTCGATATTATCGATACCTATGTATATAGGATCGGTCTAGGTAAAGGGAACTTTTCCCTGGGAACTGCTGCTGGCCTCTTCAAAGGTGTCATCGGGTTATTCCTCATCCTCTCAACAGACCGTATGAGTAGAAAGGTGACTGGGGAGGGCGTATGGTAAGGAGAACGAAGAAGAGACCCGTAGGTCAGATGATACTCGTAGTAGGTCTTTTAATACTTTCTCTTGCGATGTTCTATCCGATCTATAACCAGCTAGTCATCTCATTGACCGGCCCTGAGTTCATAGCTCAGGCTGATGGTACGACGTTGATCCCAAGAGGTTTCACGCTGAACACCTATATCAGTGTGTTATCGATACCAAAGGTATATCGAGGCGTCCTCAACAGTATCTTTATCACAGCGGTAGGACTCGTCGTGAATGTGGTTCTCACGAGTATGGGAGCCTATGTACTGACAAAGAGGAGTCTCGTAGGAAGGAACTTCTTCATGACGTTGATCGTCATCACGATGATCTTCGATGGTGGGCTGATCCCCGATTATTTTCTAATGAAGGACCTACATCTACTTAACCGATATGCCTCAGTGATCATGTATAAGGCAGTGAATCCCTACTACCTGATCATATTGATGCGCTTCTTCGATAGGGTGCCCAAGTCTCTGATGGAATCAGCAAAACTCGATGGTTGTAGCGATATGAGGATCCTCTTCAAGATCGTCATACCGATAAGTGTCTCTGGTATTGCGACTATCAGCCTCTTCTATGGAGTATTCCACTGGAATGAGTACTTCAGAGCCATGATCTATCTGACCGATGAGATCAAGTATCCGCTACAGGTCGTCTTAAGAGAACTTATCGTCTCTATGGAGAAGGC
>CAZLZY010000093.1:0-8254 GCA_964564075.1 uncultured Spirochaetales bacterium | reverse complement strand
GATCCTCGTATTCGTTAAGATGAACACGCTCACACCGACACAGGTAGAACTTCATAAGCAGGCCCTAGAGCAACTGGATCTTTAACGCGAAAGAACCATTCCCTCTTTAAACAACCTCATTTTTTATGTATACTATTTTGATATAGATTAAGGAGATTACTTCATGCTGAAGAAACTTGAAAGTCTTAAAGCACATTACGCTGAGATAGAAACGAAGATCGCAGATCCTGCGATCATGAAAGATATGAATGCCTACCGAGAGATCATGCAAGAGCATTCTCATCTTCTACCGATCATGGAAGAGTTCGCTTCCTATCAGGAGATTGCTGAGCAGATAAACGACGCAAAACTCTTATTAGAAGAAGAAGATGACGAAGAGATGCTAGAGATGACTAAAGAAGAGCTCAAAGAGCTCGAAGAGTCATTAGTGCGATCCGACACAACATTGAAGACACTATTGGTTCCAAAGGACCCCCTAGATGGTAAGAACATCATCATGGAGATCCGAGCTGGGACCGGAGGAGAAGAAGCTGCCCTATTCGCAGCAGACCTCTATAGGATGTATTCTCATTTTGCCGAGGAAAATCACTGGAAGACAGAGATCCTCTCAATGAATGATACCGGGATCGGTGGATTCAAAGAGATCGTATTCTCTATCTCTGGTAAAGAGGTCTACGGAAAGATGCGATGGGAGAGCGGAGTACACCGAGTACAGAGAGTGCCTGCCACTGAATCAGGTGGAAGGGTCCATACCTCTGCGGTAACTGTCGCAGTACTTCCTGAAGCAGAAGAGACAGACATCAAGATCAAACAGGAAGAGCTGAAGATCGATGTCTACAGATCTTCTGGACCTGGTGGACAGAGTGTGAATACTACCGACTCTGCGGTACGAATCACTCACCTCCCCTCAGGACTTGTCGTCACCTGTCAGGATGAGAAATCACAGATCAAGAACCGTGCTAAAGCTCTGAGAGTATTACGTGCGAGACTCTATGAACTAGAAGAGGGCAAGAGACAGAAAGAACGATCAGAGAACAGAAAGAGCCAGGTAGGAAGTGGAGACCGTTCTGAACGAATCAGAACCTATAACTTCCCTCAGAACCGAGTGACAGATCACAGGATCAACCTCACGCTCTATAAACTCGAACAGATACTACAAGGCTCGATAGATGAACTGACCGATGCATTGAAGCTCAATGCAGGGGAAGAAGCGCTTAAGGAGATTTAATCATGATCACAAGAAGTGATGTACTCATGCAGGGAAAAAGACGTTTGAAAGATCATGCAACAAGTGACACGCCCTATCTTGATGCCCTGCTGCTTATGTCTCACTCCCTGAACATGAGAAAAGAGAAGCTTCTTGCCTCTTTGGAGCAGCCGATCTGGGAAGTAGATGCGATTGCCTACGGGAAGCTCATAACTCTTCGAGAGAAGGGTCTCCCCATCGCATATATCGTCAAACGTAAAGAGTTCTATGGACTTGAGTTCTACGTTGACAAACGAGTACTCATTCCTAGACCCGATACTGAGATCCTTGTCGAGACAGCTCTTGAAGCGTGTCGAGAACGAACGGGATGTAAGGTCCTTGATCTTTGTACAGGGTCCGGTTGCATAGGTATCTCGATCAAACATACGATTCCTGAAATAGAAGTCACACTAGTCGATATCTCTGAGGATGCTCTTGATGTAGCATCCCTCAACTCGCGGAATATTCTTGGGATATCTCTCAAGACGGTGAGATCTGACCTACTTGATTCAGTAGAAGACACCTTTGATATCATCGTAACGAACCCTCCATATCTCACGATCAAGGAGTGTAATGATAAGACTCTCCGTGCACGTTCCGAACCTGATCTGGCTCTCAGATCTGGTGAAGATGGGTTCTTCCATATACGTAAGATCATCAATACCGCATACACAGCTCTAGAGAAGGACGGGACCCTCCTCATAGAGGGTGGATTTGATCAGGCAGAGAAGACGAAGGAGTTGATGATCGGGAAGGGCTTTACTCATATCACCATCATAAAGGATCTTGCTGGAAACAATAGGGTCGTCCGTGGACAGAGGAACTAAGATAACTTAAATGATAAATCTGATAGATAAATTCAAACTAAAGATAGTTGCATACTCAACAGAGGATCAGAATCGTATGATCGATGCAGCTCTTTGGTCAAAATCTCTTCATAACGATCAGAAGAGAGCAAGTGGTGAACCCTATTTCATCCACCCCTTACATGTTGCAGAGACGCTCGTATACCTGAATCTTGATGCAGATGCAGTCATTTCTGGGTTTCTCCATGATGTCATGGAAGATACAGAGACGCCATTCGAAGAGGTAGAGAGAAAGTTCGGTTATGAGGTCGCTAAACTAGTTGACGGTGTGACGAAGATATCTATATTGAAAGTGAAGAACAAGAGTGTGCAAGAGGCAGAGACTATTCGTAAGATGCTCTTTGCCATGTCAGAAGATATCAGGGTGATCATCATCAAGCTTGCTGACAAACTCCATAATATGAATACCCTAGAATTCCTCTCACCCCAGAGAAGAAAGGCTATCGCGACTGAATGTCTCGATATCTATGCTCCTCTTGCGGATAGGCTTGGTATCTCATGGATGAAGGATGAACTTGAAGATCTTGCATTGAAGGCTCTCAACCCCGAGGTTTATCAATATATCAAGGAGTTCCTCCTTGCTAAGAAGAGTGAAAGAGGCGAATACCTTAAACGAGTGGAGAAAGCTATCTATAAGGGTGCGGTCGAAGAGGCCATCACTGAGATATCTGTCACTTCTCGAGCTAAGCACTTCTACTCCATCTATATGAAGATGAAGCGAAGGAAGAAACAGATCGATGAGATCTATGATCTTTACGGCGTAAGGATCCTATGCGGTACGACCAATGAGTGTTATACCCTCCTAGGTGTCATCCATCGACTCTGGCCACCTATCGAAGGACGATTCAAAGACTATATCGCGATGCCAAAAGCAAATCAATATCAGTCACTCCATACCACGGTCATGAGTTACAACGGCAAGCTCCTTGAGATCCAGATTCGGACGAAGACCATGCACTATACCGCTGAATATGGGGTAGCTGCCCATTGGGCCTATAAACATAAACCAGGCAGTGGGATCAAAGTCTCTCAGAACCAACTACCGATCATAAACAAACTGAAGAATTGGGATAAACAACAGAGTAACTCAGAGACCTTCTTAGATGAGATCAAAGAGGAGTTACTCAAAGATTCGATCTATGTCTTCACTCCAAAGGGCCATATCGTAGAGCTACCCTCTAATTCAACTGCTATAGATTTTGCCTACCATATTCATACCGAGGTAGGTAGCCATATGATCGGAGCCAAAGCAGATGGATCTATCATCTCCTTGGGTCAACCGCTCAAGAACACACAGACGATCGAGGTCCTCACTGCGACGAATGCGCGCCCTCACATCAACTGGCTAAGATTAGCAAGGACTACTCGTGCTAAGCAGAAGATACGATATTGGCTGAACAATCATGATGAGAACCTTCTTATCGATAAGAACATCATCGCTAAAGGAAAGCCTGAACAGAAGCATGCAGTACAAGAGGCAACTCAACGCCAGAAACCTCCACCTGAAGAGCTGAAGAAAGAAGATATCGTGACTCATGTCCTAGATCAGGCTAAGGTAGCCTTTAGGATAGGAGACGAGACCAATATGATGATCAGCATCGCACAATGCTGTAGCCCCTCCCGTGGAGATGATATCGTAGGATATATCTCAAGAGGTAGAGGTATCATCGTTCATCGACGTGATTGTAAGAATCTGAAACATATCAAAGATATTGAACATAGAAGTGTAGAAGTAGAATGGGAGACCTCATCTCCTAGGCTAACCAAACGATTCCAGGTAACGAGTAGGATCGTATCAGACCTCTTCAGTGAGATCGAGGGTGCAGTTAGGAAGTTCCATGGACATCTGATCGAGGGAAGACTTGAAGAGAATGAGAATGACAGGCTCGTAGGGAGTTTCACGATGGAGATCGATCGAAACAATGATTACAAGAAGGTCCTCAAGTGTATCCGACTGATCCCATCAGTGCTCAATATTATTCCGCTTTGAGTGCTTTTTTCAGCTCTTCGAATCGATCTAGGATCGGAAGATGCTGAGTACAAGCCTCTTCACATTTCCTGCAGCTGATGCAGGTATCTAGCTCATCTATGCTAACACCCCAATAGTACTTCAAATGGTTATGGACCGATTCTCCATCTTTTATATATAACAGATTCGCAGTCTCTACGAACTTCCAGACAGGTATATCAACTGGGCAATCCTTACAGTAGGTACAACCAGTACACAGAGCATTGAACTTCTCACTAGAACCAGTTCTCAATGTCTGTATCTCTTCTTCAGTGTAGGGAACAAAACTCTCTACAGAGGAAACGGCTGTATCAATATCATTCTTATTACGAAATCCTACTAAACGGACATTGATCCTATCCTCATTTAAGAGGAAGTGGAGTGCACCATCTAGCATGTTCTGATTCTCATGGACCTTCAGATAACCGAAGGACTCCTCATTCTGTACGATGGTCCCTCCTCCAAGAGGATTCATGACGACCACGCCCATACCCTTCGCATGAGCTGCAGCTATACCCTCTTCACGGTAACGGAAGTTGATAGCAGAATACCCTAGGAGGACTCCTTCGAACATATCACGACCGATTACTTTCACGATCTCAGGACCCGGAAGGTGAGTCGAGAAGGTGACATGATTCACCAAGCCCTCCTCTTTTGCCTTCATCATCACTTCAATAGCACCACCGGCGATCCTTGCATCTAGATCTTCAGGTCTGAGTAGATACCAGCAGTGGTAGAAATCTATCGTATCGACATTGAGACGTCTCAGAGACCGTTCAAGATCTCTTCTTACATCATCTGCGGTAACTTTCATTGATTTGGTACTGACATAGAATGGACGATCTGCCCTTCTCTTCAGTTCTGTGATGGCTCGTCCCATGATGATCTCAGATTGATCATCGCAGTAGCCGGGAGCAGTATCAAAATAGTTGATTCCCTTATCATAGGCATGAGTGACGATAGCCGCCATCTCATCAGTCTTCTGAGGTTCTGAGAATCTCATCCCTCCGAAGCCAATTGCTGAGACCTGTTTCCCAGTCCTACCATATTCACTATATATCATCACATAACTCCAACTTGTTCAGTGTTAAACATTGAATCTAAAATGCATGATATCACCATCACGCACAATATACTCTTTACCCTCTATCCTCAGTTTCCCAGCCTCTTTCACCTTCTGTTCTGAACCTAGGGTGAATAGATCATCACAATGATAGACTTCAGCTTTGATGAATCCCTTCTGGAAGTCTGTATGGATGACTGCAGCTGCTTCAGGAGCCTTTGCACCTTCTGGGAAGGTCCATGCTCTATCCTCATCAGCTCCAGCTGTGAAATAGGTTCGAAGGCCCAAAGTCTTATAGCCAGTCTCGATGAGCAGATTCAGTCCTGACTCTTCGAGGCCTACAGCCTCTAAGAACTCGATCCTCTCCTCTTCACTCTCAAGCGCTGCTATCTCTGATTCGAGTTTACCACAGATCATGATGACCTCTGAACCCTCTTCTTCTGCAGCTACTTCCTTAACAGTCTCAACGAACTTATTCCCGCTCTCTAGAGCCTCTTCATCAACATTACAGACATATATCACCGGTTTCATGGTGATCAGGTGCAAGTCATGAAGAAGGGCTTTCTGCTCATCAGAAAACCCCAAAGTCCTAGCGGCCTTACCTTCACTCAGTGCATTCTGTAGACTGGTGAGAATAGGCGACAGAATAGCTGATTGTTTAGCGCCCTCTTTACCTGTCCTGGCAAGCTTCTCTACTCGTGATAGACGTTTCTCGACAGTCTCAAGGTCAGCTAATGCGAGTTCGATATCGATAGTCTCGATATCTGATGCTGGATCGATCTTGTTATCGACATGCGTGATATCCTCATCTTCGAAACATCTCACGACGTGTACGAGGACACCGACCTCACGGATGTGTGAGAGGAATCGGTTACCAAGCCCCTCACCTTTCGAAGCACCTTTAACTAATCCTGCTATATCAACGAACTCCACTACCGCAGGTATGATCTTCTTTGGCGGTATGAGCTCTACGATCTTATCTAATCTCTTATCCGGGACACTAACCATCCCGACGTTCGGGTCTATCGTACAAAAAGGATAATTCGCCGCTTCTGCCGGTGCAGAAGTCAGTGCTGAGAAGATAGTAGACTTCCCTACGTTAGGTAATCCTACGATTCCACAATTCATTCCCATAGTTTCCAATCTCCTTATTTAAATCGATATATCCTATCATACATTGACATCTTTGATAACCTCAATTAGAGTAGGAGGCTAAAGCTTATGAAGAAAACAGAATTCAAATACGACAGCAGCGTGATCAAAAAAGAACATGCATTCCTCGTTATCATACGAGACTCCTCAGAACCCACTGCCTTCTCGACTTTTAGGGAGGCTGAACTAGTCAGCCTAGTCAAGACCATGGGAATGACCGTGTCACAGACAGAGATCGTTACCATAAGATCACCTAAAGCCGCCTTCTTGATAGGAACGGGAAAGATGCAGGAGATATGCGAACAATCAGATGAGCTAGATGTTGACTGCATCATCTTTGATGCTGATATCTCACCTAGTCAGCAGAGGAACTGGGAGAAGAGCTCTGAACGTTGTGTCATCGACAGACGAGAAGTGATACTTCAGATCTTTGCAGATCGCGCCTCTACGAGAGAAGCGGTCCTACAGGTATCCCTAGCAAGACAAGAATATTCTCTTCCAAGACTCACAAGAGCCTGGACTCACCTCTCACGACAACGAGGTGGTTCAAAAGGTACAAGAGGTGAAGGAGAGACTCAGTTAGAGGTAGACCGTCGAATCGTCATGAACCATATATCTCAGATCAAACGAGAACTCAAGAAGGTTCGAGAACATAGGAATACCCAACGTAAACAGAGACAGGGGATACCCGTTCCCTCAGGATCGATCGTCGGTTATACGAATGCAGGGAAGTCCTCTCTGCTGAAGATGCTCACCAATGCAGATATCCTAGTCGAAGATAAGCTGTTCGCTACATTAGACCCGACCACAAGAAGGATACATCTTCCCTCAGGAACTGATGTCCTTCTTACCGATACGGTAGGATTCGTTCAGAATCTTCCCCATGACCTCATCGATGCCTTCAGATCGACCTTAGAGGAGACGAAGTTCTCTGATTTCATCATCCATATAGTCGATGGCTCTCATCCAGAACCGATGACCTGCTTTAAGACGACCATGGAGGTACTCGAATCTGTGGGATGTGCAGACAAGCCTCAGATCCTTGTGGTAAACAAGATGGATCTCTGTGTAGATATCTTCCATCTATCAGGACTCAAGAACCTAGGGATCCCTGTAGTCCAGCTCTCAGTAAAAGAGGGTACAGGTATAGATGAACTGATGCAAGCAATAACTGATACACTCTTCTCTATCTATCCTGAAGAGACCTACCACCTACCCCATGATCGTTATGATCTACTTGCATTCATCAAGAAGAACGGTCATGTCTCCAAAGAGACCTATCATGATGAGAAGATCGTCATCAAGGCACGTATACCTGAACGTTTTCATTCAGTTGTCAAACAGTTCAAAGTATAACTATTCTTGCACCAAGAAAAAAACCCCCAATATGATATTGGGGGTTTTTTATATAGTTTTAGAAAACTACTACATATCTAGTTTGTATCTACCACCGATTCCACCAGCATATGATGGCTTTAATGTCAAGAAATCAAAACCTAGAACAACTTCTGTATATATTTCAAGAGGAATTTCATCCAAATAGAAAGAAATTCCAACTGGCGCTAGAATACCAAGATTGAACTTACTTGTTCCACCAATATCTAAACCAATACCTGCGCCTAGATATGGATAAAGATTAATAGAATCAATTGCTACTTCAGTGAAATTCCATTGTAAATCACCTCGAACATCTAATCCACTTACTTTACTGAATCCTATTACAACCTCTGCAGTCAGATCCATATCGTCGATGAGATCTTCACCTAATCCATATTTTGCTGTAATACCAGAAGGCACCCCTAAAAGGATACCAACACTGATGTCTCCTTTATCTACCATACTGTTTCCAGCTACAACAGGCATGAGGATAGCTACACACAGAAATAATGCGAGTACGATTTTCTTCATAATTCCCCCTA
>CAZLZY010000092.1:0-8255 GCA_964564075.1 uncultured Spirochaetales bacterium | reverse complement strand
TATAAAGATATAACTTTTAATATGTACTTCAGAGCCACCTTCTTGGTGGCTCTTTTCACGTCCCTTGCACAAGCTGATATAATCCATATACTTATTCCCATGAAGATATACATCATGAGACATGCTCAAAGTGAGGCGAATAGAAAAGAGATCCTTGCCTCCCAGCAGGATTATCCTCTATCTGCAGATGGTAGAGTACAGGCTAGCTTGATCGCGAAGCGATTCAATACTCTTCTAGAGAAGAAGGGGAGAAAGATAACACATATCATAACATCTCCTCTTTTACGCGCTCAGCAGACAGCACAACCGTTTGAAGAGCTATTTGGAATACATCTGGAGACCAGTGAACTTATCCTAGAGCAGCATCTGGGAATATATTCTGGGATGAGCTATGCAGAGATAGAGGATGAGCCTGAATATATGCATGATCGAACACAGAGGTGGGATTGGGTACCTTATGGTGGTGGAGAATCCTACAGGATGCTCAGTGAGCGTATCACTGAGTTCTTTGGAACTATACAGACAGATGACTGTTTGTGTGTTACTCATGCAGTGACTATGAGACTCATGCACGCCGTATTGACTGATTCCTTACCTTCATACCCTGAATGGATACCGGCAAATGGTGATATTTGGGAAGTTGATTTTACCGAGGTCGGAAGAGTTCATACGATCATAACCCATCATATGATCCCTGAGATCCTGACTGCGAGTAAAGCCTGATTACAGGTATCCGTTGGGAATATTTGCTTTTTCATCTTTGAAAGCAGTACTATGACTATATGAGAAATCTACGGTGTATAGTATTAGTACTAATTCTCTTGCTTATCACATTCCATATCAGTGGTGCTAGCTATGCATCAATATCTCCGACTATTTCTGGATCGTTCAGTGATGGTCGACTCACAGTCGGGGGTGGGCTCAGTCTTGAGGTGGGTATCCCTACAAGTATCGGTGAGGTGATTCCCTCAGTTGAACTTGCTGCATCATTCTATCATAACTATTCCGGATTGGATAAAGATGGTGTTGAGTATCGAATATCACCGATGATCACGCTCGATACAACACTCTTCAGTGAATCTCTAGGGACTAATCTCTGGTATGGCTCAGGAGAGCTTGCGCTTTTTAGGCAGAGAACCGGGGTGAATGTGTTCACGTTGAAGCATCTATGGGGTATGAGTGATAGGGCTCTTCGGATCATGGTTGAGAATGATGGGGGCCCCTTCACCTATCTTTTCTTGAGTGATACAGAGGATCGGTATCGTACCGCATCGTTGTATATCTCCATGCTTGATACCTCACAAGATGAATCTGTCTCCTTAGGTATGAAGCTCTTCACCGGTAATCGATTGAAAGAGAAAGAGACTGATGCAGAACCACCAGCTCAAGATGATTTTGGTAAAACATATCCATTTGGATTCGTCCATGAGGTAGGGGAGCCTTTCAGGGTCTCTCTAGTATATGTTGATTACAGGAAAGGAGCTGCTAGATTACGAGCGGGGATTAATAATGACCGAATTCGTCACTTCATCCAGAATTGGGTTGCTCACGGTATCATGAGCTCCACAGATAAGGCTGGATTTCGTATCTATGATGAAAGTACGAAGGTATTGTTCTCTCCTGGGGTGGAGTTCTCTACCCCCTATATGCTGTTCGGAGAGGATCAAGATAGGATCCCTATCTACTATACGAGCTATTAGCACCAGGCCTTATACCATCCGTCCTGGTGGTCCACATAGATATCGGTCTCATAGACTTCAGAGAGGAGTTCTTTTGTGAGTAACTCCTCCTTCTTACCAGCAGCAAATACCTTTCCATCTTTTAGGATGATCACATGATCGATCTCAGGAATGATCTCAGCAAGATCATGAGTCACTAGGATGATATTCTTCCCACCCCTTGCGATCGTTCGTATTTGCTCTTTGAACTGCTTCTGGGTCTTTAGATCAAGATTAGAGACCGGTTCATCAAGGATGAGGGTAGATGGGTCGTGGACTAGGGCTCTTGCGATGAGAACTCTCCTAGCTTCCCCGGATGAGAGTCGATTCATCTGACGGTCCCATAGAGGTGCTACACCCATGAACTCCATAAGCTCTCTGCTCTGCTCGATCATAGGTTCAGTCACTTGATGGTTGAAGGTGATACCGATACTACTGAAATATCCAGAGATCACGATATCGGAGGCAGGATAGGTAGAATTACAGAGATCAGCAAGCTTGTCAGATACCATACCGATCTTCTTACGTAATTGAAACACATTCCACCGAGACTTACCGAAGATAGTCATCTCCCGGTCCTCCCGATGAAGGGGGTGCATCTCTCTCGTGAGAACCTGAACCAAAGTAGATTTCCCGGAACCGTTAGGGCCGATGATAGCAACATGCTTGCCTTGTTCAATATCAAGAGAGAGGTCATCAAGGATATCCTTACCTTGTCTTCGTACGGTAATATGCTTTAGATGTATCATAGAGATTGAGTATAACGAATCAAAAACGCTTTGTATAGAAATGGCAATAGGGTGAAGATCGTTTTTTCTCGTAATAGTGTTGATGATGATCTTCAGCAGGCCAGAAAATACCGGCAGGAACTATCTTGGTTGCGATCTGCATCCCCTGCCTCTGCAGATAGGCTTTAAGCTGTTCTGAGATATCCTTCTCTTTCTTATTATGATAGAAGATAGCTGAGTGGTATTGTGAGCCAATATCGGGTCCCTGCCCATCTTTCTGAGTCGGGTCATGAGTCTCGAAGAAGAGTTTTGCTAACGTCTCGAAATCAGTATGTTCCGGGTCGTAGAGGATCTCTACCGATTCTAGATGCCCAGTCTCCCCTGTGATGACCTCTTCATAAGTTGGCTCAGATGTAGTTCCACCGGTAAATCCCACGGTAGAGAGAAGAACTCCTTGAGCCTTGTCCATGTAGTGTTGTGTACCCCAGAAACACCCTGATGCGAAGATTGCCTGTCTCGCCTTATGGAATCTCATGGAGAGGGAATTGACACAGTGTCGAGTATTCTTATCGGTGAAGTGTTCTCCAGTGAATACATGTCCTAAGTGTCCATTGCAGGAGTTGCAAAGGATCTCAGTACGGTACCCATCCGCATCGGTCTCTTTTCTCACAGCGCCAGATATCTCATCATCAAAACTCGGCCATCCGCAGTCCGATAAGAACTTATCCTCTGATCGATATAATGGACTCCCACACTTTCTGCACGTATATATTCCTTTATCAAAATGGTTCCAGTACTCTCCTGAATAGGGAGCTTCGGTACCTTTCTTCTCTAATATGTGTCGTTCTTTATCATTCAATGGTTTTACGGGTCTCATATCATTATCCCCTTATAAGATAAATATAGATATAACCTGAGAAAAAGGAAACTTTTTTATAAAGAGACAGGGAATAGGTAGGTACTGAGGCCTATGACGATCGTAAGGGCAAACAGACTCATGATCGTAGAGAGCATGACGACCTGAGAGGCCAATTTTGGTGAATTGTTCGACTCGACAGCTACTAAGGCTGTGTTAACTGCTGTGGGCATGGTCGCTGAGATCAGCAGGACTTGAGCCGTAGCATTTGAGAAGTTGAAAAGTTTGATGAGTAGGAATGCGATCAAGGGACCGATCACTAATCTGAGAAAGACCGGGACGAATACTTTGATCCCATCGATCTTCCATTCGGTCTTTGCTAACTGTACCCCGAAGGTCATGAGAGCGAGTCCTATCATCATATCTTTGATGTAGATGACTGATGGCCAGAAGAACATTGTCTGAAGATCTATGGGTATCATCTTGAAGATCAGAACCAATATACCCGCATAGATAGCAGGCATCTTGAATACACTTCTTAGAGATTCCTTCCAGTGCATAGAATCATTCCCTCTTCGTGCGATATAGAAGCCAAGTGTCTGAGCCCCGATACTCTGGATCAATAAGACAGAGATCTGTATGGTGATAGCCTGCTCGAAGAATACTGATGATGCGAACACCAAGGTGATGATCGGTAGCCCCATATTCCCTGAATTCAAGAAGATCACGGCATTGACGATCACACTAGAGTCAGATTTTGATAGGGAGAGCAGTCGTGAGAAGATGAGAGCCACAATCCATGAGGCTGCCATTAAGGCAAAGATGAAGAGAATCACATAGATCATAGAGAAGGGGATCTCTACTGAATAGAGGTTAGCAAAGATAAAGCAGGGGGTGACACCATAGAAGTTGATCTTTGTCAGACTCGAAATATGGAGGTCGAACTTCTTCTCGATAGTAAAACCGACTGACATGATGATGAAGACTGGGATGATATTATGTGTGAGTATGTGAAGTATTGTTGACAATGAGAATTACCACCTTACCTGTGATTCTTACCACAATCTATAGGGTTTTATCCTCTTTTTCAAGCTTATCTCTATGAGGAGGGGAATATCTTCTGATCGTTATTCATCCCATGGATATCAGCATAGATGACATCTGCAATCTTGGAGAGGCGTTTGACATCCCCTGAACCGGTAAGGACCCCGATCTTATATCCTGCACCACCGCGTTTTGCATATGTCATATCAACAGGGGCATCACCTACCATGATGACCTCTTCTGGTTTAAGAGAGAACTTATCACAGAAGGCAGAGAATGATTGAGGATGCGGTTTCTTCTTGAAATGGTCATCATAGGTAGAGATCATATCTATGAGACCTGAGATCTTGAAATGATCAAGACATATCTGAGTACTCTCGAGATTATCACTGGTAACTATCCCTATGATATATCCTGCATCTTTGAGTTTGCTGAATAGGGGGAAGAGGGACTCCTCATCAGTCTCTTTTATCAGGGAATCTCTGATGAGGTTCTTTGATTCATAGAATCCCTCTTTCAGCCCTTTGACGAGTAGAGGATAGGAAATTCTGTTACGTTTACTGAAGAGAAAGAGGTTGAACAGCATAAAGGGTCCGTTATGCTTGAAGATCAGACCCTCAGGATTGACCCCATCTGAATCGATACCAAGTAGTCTGAGGATCGAATGACGGAGTTTCTTATCCTGGCTTCTTCCCAGGGTGTTCAGTAGGAAATCTATATTCTCACGAAATACAGGAGCCCAGACAGTGTAATAGTCAAAGAGGGTTCCATCTTTATCGAAAATGACAGCTTTATAACTCATGGTTAGCTACTGTATCATACATGGCGTGTTCTCGCTAGAAATAATGAGGTTTAAACGAGTAAAAACTTCAGATTTGAGTTATGCGAAAAGACTGCAGTAAGGTTCTCATCTAAGTCTGAGTCTGTAATGACCACATCAAAATCATCAATATCGGCAAAATGTCCTGTTTTGATCAATCCGAACTTAGATGAATCAGCAACGAGGATCCCTTTATGACTTGTCTGTAGGGCCGCATGTTTTGTTGCACGTTCAAAGAAATTAGAACAGGTGATCCCAAGGGAATCACTCACACCACTAGCAGTGATAAAGGCTTTGTTCGCTCTGTTCTGTTTGAGGAGATCCAGCCCCTCTTTACTTTCGAGTATCATTGAACTCTCATGATAATACCCGCCGGTAACGATCAGAGAACAGTTTGGCCTACTAGCTACGATAGTGGCGATATTCAGTGCATAGCAGACCACGGTGATGGGAAAACCTTCAGGAAGAAAAGAGGCAATGAGTTCGCCGGTAGAACCTGCATCGATGATGATGATATCATCCGGTTCGATGAGAGTGACCGCTTTCTTCGCGATTCTCTGTTTTGCATCGAACATGTTCGTACGAGCTGAGGTCATCTGATAGGTCGCAGCATGATTGTCCTCTTGGTAGATGACACCCCCATGAATGACCTTGATCGTATTCTTCTCGACTAAGGTCACGATATCTCTTCTGATCGTCATATGAGATACATCAAGCATGTTTGCAAGTTCGAGTATCGTCGCAGATTTATGTTGTTTAGCATAGTCTATGATCTTTTCCAATCTTTCAGTCTTTGTCATAACCTCTCCGCTTGATATCTGAGGGGATTACCCTTTGCTCATCTTTACCACTATGAGTATATCTCATTTTGAGAAGAAATACCATATCAGGTGTTAATATAGTAACACTAAGAATATGTGTCTGACCTACTTAATACTATTTATAGATAATACATACCGATTAAATTTTCATAGTACCTATGATATTACGATTAAATCATTGGTAAGAAACAATACATAAGTTCAAAAGAAAACGTTTGACATATGTTAATACGTGATGTAAGATTAACATATAAGTTAATAAATTAACATTTAACACGTAAGGGGAATACATGAACAGCAAACTCATAAAAGAAGAATATAAGCAGAAGATCGTTGACGGTGGTAATGAGATGGTCGCCGTAGGTCTCACTGTTGGTACCTGGGGTAATATCAGTATCAGAGATACAGAGACAGGCCTGATCTATATCAAGCCTAGCGGTATGCCCTATGAGGATATCACTACCGATGATGTCGTTGTCTTCAACAGCGATATGGAGATAGTCGAGGGACATAGAAAACCTTCTATTGAGTTCGCACTCCATATCTCGATCATGAAGGCTCGAGAAGATGTCAATGCAGTGATTCATACTCATCCTATCTATTCTAGTGCTTTCTCCGTAGCACGAGTGGATATCCCAGGGATCAGTGAAGATTTTGTACAGATCGTTGGTGACAGGGTCACTAACTGTGAATACTCTCTTCCTGGTACCCCTGAACTTGCTAAGAATGTAGTGAAGGGATTAGGCAACCGAAATGCCGTCATGATCCCTAATCACGGGACTGTCTGCGTTGGTTCTGATATCCCTGGTGCACTGAAGATCTGTCATGTCGTCGAGAAATCTGCACAGATCTATATCCTTGCGAAGACTCTTGGTACGCCACAGCTTATCACTGATGAAGATATCCTCGCGATGCAGGACTTCGCAAAGAATCATTATGGTCAAGGAAAATAGGAAGAACCCTATTTTTTATGTTTTAGATTCAGCTTGTGAGAACAGGTTGAAAAGGAGGTATGGTTTCATGCAAAAAGGTATGAGATTAGGTTTATTGGTATTGATCGCGGTCCTCTTGGCTCTCCCTACAGCACTTTTTGCTCAAGCGCAGAAAGAGTCAGCAGATGAGTTTGAGATTGTGACAGTAGTGAAGATTACAGGGATTCCATGGTTCAACCGACTTGAAGAGGGTGTTGATTTAGCTGGAAAAGAGTTGGGAGTCAATTCTTATCAGATCGGTCCTGCAGATGCAGACCCTGCTCAGCAGGTGAAGATGGTAGAGGATCTGATTAGTAAAGGTGTTGATGCTATCTGTATCACTCCAAATGATGCAAAAGCTCTAGAACCTGTATTTAAGAAAGCTCATGATGCAGGGATCCTCATACTTACCCATGAGTCACCTAATCAGGCAGGGAAAGATGTGGATATCGAGCTCATCGATAACATCGCTTTCGCTAAGAGATCTTGGGACATGCTCGTAGAAGGTATGGGAACTTCTGGTCAATATGCTATCTTCGTTGGTGGCTTGACTGTTCCTTTACACAACCTTTGGGCTGATGAAGGTATCAAGTATGCAAAGGCAAAGTATCCGAACCTTGAACTGGTAACAACACGAATACCCTGTGGAGAGGATCAGGAACTTTCAAAACAAAAGACCCTAGAACTGTTGAAGACCTATCCAGATCTTAAAGGTATCGTAGGTTTTGGTTCTCTAGGCCCTCCAGGAGCTGCTCAGGCTCTGAAAGAGAAGGGAAAAGCTGGAGAAGTTGCTGTTGTCGGAACGGTAATCCCCGGACATGCAGCACAATACCTGAAAGATGGATCTATGACTAAAGGTATCCTTTGGGATCCAAAAGATGCCGGCTATGCACTTACTTGGGTAGCTAAGTATATGCTCGAAGGGAATGAACTGTCAGATCTGACTGCTATTCCTGGAATCGGAAAGCTAGTTGTTGATGGAGATGTTATCAAAGTTGATGCGATCATCGATATCACAAAAGAGAATGTTGACAGCTTCGGCTTCTAAAAGAATAGATAAAATGAGAGCTTCAGGACAGAAGTCCTTCTTCTTGGAGCTCTCTTCGTGTAACCCCCCTATGCTATACTATTACAAATTCAAAGAACTCAAGTGAGGCCATATGGAACAGCTGTTTCTATCGATGAACCATATTAATAAACAATATACTGGTGTGAAGGCTCTTGATGAGGTCGATTTTGCTATTCGTGAGGGAGAGATACACTGTCTTGCTGGAACGAATGGCTCTGGGAAATCGAC
>CAZLZY010000091.1:4953-8393 GCA_964564075.1 uncultured Spirochaetales bacterium | reverse complement strand
TTGTAATAATCAGGCTGTTGAGGATTTTTATGATTCCCTTTTTTATCAGCTTTCCACTATGGGTGTTCTCACAATTGAATACTTCAGAGGCTTATCCATAGAGCTCCTGTCGGGGCTCCTGCAGATTATTAAAAACTACAATCTGAATGAAAAAGAAATTATCGGTGATTATGAAACTATTTGCAAAAATCTCTTTAATCAACCGACTATACAAAAAACACTTTATTGGTTAAAGCTCGTATCATTCTCTATTATTGCTGGAATAAAGAGTGACAGATCAAAACCCCCGACTCTTATTGAACAGATAGTGGAGTTTGTTAATCAAAATTATTACCTGCCCATGTCTCTAAAAACAATTTCTCACACTTCTGATAATTCAGCCGCATACCTAGGAAGACTTTTCAAGGAAGAAACGGGAGAGTGTTTTTCACTATATCTTAATAAACTGAGAATTGAAAAAGCCAAAGAACTCATGAACACCAGCTCTGAAAAAGCGAACAAGATCGCCTTAAAAGTGGGATATAGCAATCCCAATTATTTTTATATAACTTTTAAAAAATATACAGGTATCTATCCTTCTGAATATCTGGAATCCTTGACTAGTTTATCATAACCCAAGCTTCAGTCACTAGAATTTTTGTGAAAACGCCTTTATTAATTCCACCTCTCACTTGACGAATATACTATTTGGATTTTTACTTGGATAAGAACATAAAGGAGGATTTTTATGTTACATGATCCAAGTCATAAACCGGAAATGACAGAGGAAGTCTCCATTGAATTAAAGCAGAGTGATAAAGAGATCTTGCAGAGGCTCGGAGGAAGTATTGCTGAAATATCTTCTGATCCGATCAATAAAACTAGAGCTGGACTCTGGAGAGATCTGAATGATCTGAAGTCAAAGCGTCCTATGGTATGGATCAATGAAATCCCCTGGCATGAAATGAACTTCGAAGATGAACTGACTCTTCAGTCAGAGCATCCTTGGGCAAGAGATCTTGAAAGGAAATTACGGAGAGAGATCTATCAATGGAAACATATGCCAGGGGATATGATAGTCAATGACTATATCGAATGTCCCTTGGTTATCCATAGCTCCGATTTTGGGATACTTGAAGATGTTGATATAGTTAAAACACATGAAGATAACGAGATCGTATCCAGACATTACAAGATACAGATTAGGGATATGGATGATCTAGAAAAAATCAAGATGCCTAAATTGACCCATCTCGAAAAGGCGACAGAATATCACTATGAAACGATGTCAGATGTATTTAAAGGAATAATACCCATTAAAAAAGTGGGTCAATCTCATATATGGTTCACTCCATGGGATTTTCTGATCAGATGGTGGGGAATCCAGGAAGCGATGATGGATTTTATTCTCAGGCCCGAAATGGTTCACGCCTTCGTAGATCGCATGGTAGATGCGTGGATGGTGGAGCTAGATCAATTCGTAGAGGGGAACTTCTTATCCCTCGATTGCAATAATACCCGCATAGGTTCCGGAGGATATGGCTTTGTTAGTGACTTGCCAGGAAAAGACTTCGAACCCGATCATGTGAAACCACAAAATATGTGGGGCTGTTCTAATGCACAGATCTTTTCAGAAGTCTCCCCGAACATGCATTGGGATTTTGCAATGGAACATGATCAGAGATGGCTGAAGCGATGGGGACTCACCTACTACGGATGCTGTGAACCACTTGATCGAAAAGTACACTTGCTCGACAGAATCCCAAATCTAAGAAAAGTTTCGGTCAGTCCCTGGTGCAACACTGATAAAATCATAAATGGGATTGAGGCGCGATATGTCATGAGTCGCAAACCAAATCCGGTCATTTTTGCTATGACGAATTGGGATCCCATAGAGGCGGAAAAGGACCTGCGAGATTTTATGGATAAAACAGATAGACAGTGTCACGTCGAATTAATCATGAAAGATATATCCACTGTTAGTTTTGAGCCGCAGCGCTTATGGGAGTGGGAAAAGGTTGCCATGAGGGTTGCTGAGGAATATTCCAGCAAATAACAACTAATGATATTGAGGTAAACAGATGAAAAGATTTGGACAAATAATTGGCGTAAATTCGGAACACCTAGAGAAATATACAAAGTACCACAAAGAAATCTGGCCAGAAATTGCCGACAAGATTCGAGAGTGCAATATTCAGAATTACTCCATCTACTACTTCCAGGGGAAACTGTTTTCCTATTTTGAATATATAGGAAATGATTTTGATGTCGATATGGCCAAAATGGCAGATGATAAAAGGACTCAGGAATGGTGGGACATAATGAAACCTATGCAGCAGCCTGTTGACGGGCGTAGCGAAGGAGAATGGTGGGCGACTATGGAAGAAGTCTTTCATCAGGAATAAGAAGTTCTTATGGTTGAGAGATCATGTACTTGATACGCCTAGCCATAAGCAGTCCGACAAGTAAGATAAAAAGCTGAATTGGAGAAAGATATTGTTTTCTGTGAATTGGTCATAGGTTTTCAGTATTAAATGATGAGGAGAGTGTTTATGGAAGATAGGAAGATTTTAGTCGGTGAAGGAATCAGTATGTTCTCTGCAGGAAAGAATCTCAATAGTGAGCTCAAAAGAACGGCTAAATGTGAAAAAAAACTAGAGAGGATGAACAAAACGCTCAACCATGAAGAAGCTGATCGTATTCCTGTAAGTGATTTCTTCTGGGGAAGTTTCTTGGAGAGGTGGAAAAAAGATCTGAATCTCCCATCTGATACTGACATATACAACCATTACGATTTGGACTGGATTACGACAGTGCCAAATATGGATCCCCATATAAAGAACTTTGATTTTATAAAAAATACTCCTGAAGAAGTTATTGTTCGTACTGGTTTTGAGGCTGAAGTCCTTAAGAACATGTCTATCACCATGCCAGCTTTTACGAAATTTCATACAGATACCATAGAAAAGATGGAAGCATTCAAGTTTGATGATCCTTGGGATAAAAGACGGTTTCATAGTGCCGGAGACAATCAGATTGCCGGAGTGGGGGACGGCTTTGCTCTCAATTCGCCTCCTTGGGTAGACACAGTGAAATCTCTTTACAATGATTTTCCCGTATTCGGTAGCATCTGTGAAGCACATGAAGAGGGATGGCGGATCATCGGTTCTGAGAACATGATGCTCTGGATGGGGTTGTACCCAGATAAAATAGGAAAGTTTATTAAGAAAGTCGGAGAATTTGTCATAGAACTTACCAAGGCGCAAATCGAGGCAGCCGACGGCCTCCTTTCAGGGATGGTCATCTGGGGAGACGTGGCCTATGTGAACGGGATGTTGTTTTCTCCTGATTACTGGAGAGAATATTTCAAACCTATAGTCGGTGAGATCATTCAGGTCTGTCATCAAAATAAACTTCCGGTCATCTATCATGGCTGTGGTGACGCACGCGTACTCTATCAG
>CAZLZY010000091.1:0-4943 GCA_964564075.1 uncultured Spirochaetales bacterium | reverse complement strand
ATTTCATTGATATGGGACTGGACTCCTACAATCCTCTGGAAGCTAAAGCCGGTCTGGATGTTATTGATATCAGAAAGGATTACGGTCATAAGATGGGATTCTGTGGAAATATGGACGTAATGAAGTGGTCTGACTTACCTATGGATGAGCTGAAGGCCTATGTTCTCAGAAAATTGAATGCTGCAAAAGGCGGCGGTTTTATCTTTCAATCCGATCACTCGGTGCCCCCTACTGTTTCAGGGGAAAGATATGAGTATGTTGTGAACCTTGTTCGGGAATATGGAAAATATCCCCTTGAACTGGGAGCATATGATATCCCCGAAGTCACATGAGAAATGGTAAAAATTACAGTTGAATGGCTAATAATCCATGTTGCTTGATAGATATTTCAGATGTAACATGAATTTAGAGTTGATTATTTTTTATATTAGAAAGTTTAGTAAATTGAAAAACTAGAAGGAATAATAATGGATTTTGAACAGAGTAAAGAGTCATTAGGTATTGCTCTTCAGATGAAAGGTATCAGCAAAGAATTCCCAGGTACTCTAGCAGTAGATAATGTTGATTTTGATGTTAGAGTTGGAGAAGTTCATGCGCTTATCGGAGAAAATGGAGCAGGAAAATCGACTCTGATGAAAATAATTGCTGGATTATATAACGACTATACCGGAGAAATTTTTATGGGATCACATAAGATTGATCTCCATACTCCTTCCCAGTCGAAAACTAATGGCATAGAGATGATTTACCAGGAACTGAGTCTAGCTCTACCTTTGAGCATTGCTGAAAACGTTCTTGTCGGGCGTCTTCCGAAAAATAGAATATTTCTCAATAAAAAGAGAATCTCCAAAGAAACAACCCGCTGCCTGAAACAGGTTGGACTAGAGTACCTTGATCCGATGTTACAGATCGAAGAGATCAGCCAACATGAAGGCCAGTTGGTTGAGATTGCGAAGGCACTTGGGAACAATCCTTGTATTCTAGTTATGGACGAACCGACATCAGCACTTTCAAGGGAAGCAGTTGAACGTCTTTTTAAGATTATACACAAGTTGAAGCAAAGAGGATTATCTATAATATATATTTCTCATCATCTTCCTGAAATATTTGAAGTTGCTGATAGAGTGACCGTATTGAGAGATGGTAAAAAAATAGCCACAAAAGATATCGCCGAAGTAACAAGCGAATCTCTTGTTCAGATGATGGTGGGTAAAACTATCGCAGATTTTTATTCTCATACCAATCATACGAAAGATATAGAAAGAATTAGAGTCGAGAATCTATCGCGTTTCGGGTTTTTCCATGATGTTTCCTTTCAAGCTAATGAAGGTGAAGTCTTGGGAATATGCGGCCTGTCCGGAGCTGGCAGAAGCGAGCTAGGAAGAAGCCTGGTAGGACTTGATGAGGTTCATAAAGGGGAGATCTTCCTAGACGGAGAACAATTCAAACCCTCTCAAATGTCCAAATCAGTTGAAAAGGGGCTTGTATATCTAACGGAAGACAGGAAGACGGAAGGCTTAGCTCTCAGACTGGATATCAAAGATAATACCCTAGTCAGTATCATACCTCAATTGGCTAATAACGGTGTTTTCAAGGCAACTGACGGAGATGAAACTCTTATTAGGCTTATTAATCTTTAGTTCCCGGTCACTTTTTCTAATTACACTCATATCTTAGCTTTACGCAGGATAGATTTTGGATAGCTGAGTTTAAAGTTCTTGTAGATGTCATTCACCTTCTTCACAGCTTCCTGAGGAATAATGTCTTTGTCAAAGACTTTGCACTTTTGGTTTCTTAGCTGGAGAAAGGCACTGATCGGGTTGAATACCGTATCCTTCAACTCATCCTGAAACATTTTCACTATGATTGACGAGATAAAGGTAAGCATTAAATGGCCCCGGAATGTCTCTTCGGTATGTACGCGTAACGGGAGCATATGTGCATAGTTTTTCCCGATGTCAAAGATCTGCTCAATCTGCTGCCGTGTATAATAGGTAGGCAAGATCTTCTCCTTTGCGATCGGCCGGGATGAGAAGAGTACAAATACCCCTTTTTTCTGCAGCTTATCATGGACTTCTTTAACCCCAAGATTCTTCGCTGAAGCGCTCGCGAACAACTTGTTTGTCGAGAATCCCTTCATGGCAATATCCTGACAGACATAGGCATAGGCTTTATATCCTTCAACAACTTCACATTCAACACGTTTGATGTAGGCATACCGTGAATTATAACGGACCATGTTCTCTTCAGTTTCTATGGAGGGGATATGTTCTGCAACGAGCTGTTTGTACAGCTTTCTATTCTCCTTCATCCTTGAGAGGAACGAGACTTTCTCCTCATACAGGATTTTCATGTTCTCGTCGTCGAGATAGCCCGCATCAAGAATGGCAAATTTGGTATTGATGTTATAAGCCTTCAATTCCAGCATCGTGGTGGTAAGAGTTGAGACATCGATCACGTTCCCTGGACAATACCTGAAGTAGAGCGGCAGGTTCGTTTCCTGCTGCAGCACATAAATCAGTCGAACCTCATTCGATACCGTGCCGTTATGGTTGCTCACTGCAGTAAGAGGAAAATGGATACTATTCGGCAGTCCGGTACTGTCAATAAGAATATCCGTCCCCTCTTTCCTCTTTACCACGAGCTTGAGATACTCTTTAAAAAACCCCCTCTGGGAGTATTCATCACCAATGGATACGAGGAAGTCACTGATCCGCTGACTTGATAGATTCGCTTTCGGGTACAACTCTGAAACATAACTGCCTTCATACCAGATCCCAGCATGAGATAAGGCAAAATTACAGAGGACATAGTAGTGGATCATCCCATACAGGGTATCCGGATTCCCATAGCCAATGGCATCGATGCAGGATCGCAGCCCTTTCTGTTTGATATACGAATCGAGAAAAAATGTATCACCAAAGTCGAGAATAAGCTTTTCTCGGTGATTCTTTCGTCTTGCAGGTTCAGGGACAAAGGATGCATCAGGTTTTCCGTAGGTGTCGGTCTCTACCTTGTAGGTAAAGATCCCGAGTTTTCGATTCTGGTAAATCCCATGTTCTTCATCGAGAACTCTACCAAGGCTCTTCTGCTTTGTTACTACCTTACCATCAACCCGGAAGGAACTGCAGATCTTGGCATATTTCACACCGTTCTTAATATCATACCCAATGTACATCTTCAACACCTGCCTTGTAATTATAATCCTTGTTATAATTACATTATAGTGCAGGCAGGCATAAGATGCAAGTGCAATGAGTGCTGAATAGGTTAAGAGGCAAGATTTGATAGAAGTTATTGAGTAGAAATAGTAGTTTGTTTGTAATTAGAAATTATAATAGGGAATTACAGTTAATGAGTTGGTGATTTATCCTCCGGATCCTTCAAAGATAGTCGGAACACTCTCTGGTGGGAATCAGCAGAAGGTGCTCCTTGCAAAATGGATGGCCTGTAAACCTCAGGTTCTTATTCTGGATGAGCCAACTAGGGGAGTAGATATTGGTGCTAAAATGACAATTCACAAGTCTATAGATGCTCTGGCAAAAAAAGGGAGTACCGTTATCCTCATATCATCGGATCTACCGGAATTGGTATCACTGTCAGATCGTGTGCTGATTATGAGGAAAGGGAGAATCGTCAAAGAAATGAAAAAAGAAGACTGCACAGAGGAAAGTGTTCTCCTAGCGGCTAATGGAGAGAATATCTAGTCATGAAAAATGTAAAAATAAATGAAGATAATTCAAAAGATACAAAAAATGATGTGAGGGCGACGAAGGTCAATACTTTGGGCAAGGTGATGAGTATCGCTGGTATTTATGCCATAGCGATATTATTCTTGATTCTAGGAATCATCCTCCAGAGTACAGGAATCATAAATAACTTTCTGACTGCTCAAAATATGATGAATATTCTCGATGCCGTTACTTTGCTGGGAATTGTTGCCGTTGGTATGGCTTTTGTAACTTATTCCGGCCATTATGCGGATTTATCAGTGCCTACTACTATGGCTTTCACCGGTATCATCTGCGTACAGATGTTACAATTCGGTTTTATTCCGGCACTCATCATAACCTTTCTGTTCGGAATGCTGATTGGATTGATTAATGCGGTTGCGATCGGAAAGTATAAGGCGAATCCCATTATATGGACACTTGCTGTCAACTTTGTGACTTTGGGAATCATCAGACTTGTCTGGGTCAATAAACAGATCTATCCTGATTTCATAGCCAATACGGAAAGAACCAGCGATCTATTTGATAATATCTACAGGTTCAGATTTTTTGGCAAAGTATCTTTACCCCTGGTTATGCTGATCATCTTGATTTTCTTCTTGGATTTCATCATGAAAAAAACAACATTCGGTGCCCAGTTGAAGATGACCGGAGCAGCAAAAAAAGCAGCAAAATTTTCAGGGATCAATACAGAGTTTGTCATTGGTATGTCATTTATGATCTGTGCGTTGACAGCAACATTGGGTGGAATAACTATTACCTCACTTTCTCGGGTTGGTGCATACTACAACGGCACCGGATACGATTTCAAAGCAGTAACGGCCATAGTAATTGGTGGTCTGACTCTAGCCGGTGGACGAGGATCGATTTACGGGGTCGTCGGAGGGGTTCTGGTCATAGGATTGATGAACAATATACTTACCCTTCTGGGGGTGGGTACCTTCTCACAGGATATAATCCGCGGGACCATTTTTATAGCTGTGGTCGGCATGAATGCCAAATCATTAAGAAGTATGGGGCGTGATGATGCTTAAAACAAGTACAAATAATAGAAGAATGTTAAATTTTTTTGATAAGAACAGAATATACTTTATTTTCTTTTTCGTGTTTATCTTTATGTCTCTTTTTGCACCGCGTTTCTTTAATGTGTTCAACCTGACGACCATAATGCGAACCATGGCCATGAATGCCACAGTAGCGATAGGTTTCACT